>JAUUZT010000174.1 GCA_030589825.1 Dehalococcoidia bacterium | reverse complement strand
TCGTCTACTCATTTCGCCCGGCTCCATAACAGAGTCTTCCCTTTCATATCCCATATCCTGACATTTAATTAATAGATTAAGCGGTTTGATTGTCAATCCAGGCTTTAAGACGTGGCAGCAAGAGTTGAAATTATCAGGGGTAACTGTCTTGCTGATTGCGGCTAATGTAGAACTAACTACAAGGGGTGGATGTTGATCTTGATTTTCTGCTGATGCTGAAATTTGTTTATTAGGAGAATGTTTTTTTTGTTGTTTGTATAGATTCAAAGCAGATAATGTTTTCAGTCTTTCTTGGGTGGTATTATTGGAGTAATAGGAATAGTATTCATATGGAGAAAATTCTAACTCGGGGAAACTGTGTAGGTTTGCCGAAGGTAGACACCATGCTTGAAGTTCTGAATGGAGTTTCTTGACAGCTTCAGGTTGGGTTGTTATTACCATAATGGGTAAATGCAAGTCATGATAAAGACATGCGATGACACATGCTCTGGCCGCATTTAATACAATGGTTTCATGACCATCTTTATTGTTTGAAAGGTGATCAATGATGTCCCTATAAGTTTTAAGATTTCTTACTAGAGGAAGTAAACAAGATAAATTCATTAATTAGTAATGCTATCACAAGTGACATATTCTTATGTTGTTGTCATTATATAGCGTTGTTATAATTAAGAAAAGATGAATAATTCTATTCAGCGAATTGTAGTAAAGTTCGGGACAAACCTGCTAACTTCAGGGAGCGATCACCTTGATTTGGCAATTATGGATAGTCTGGTGCAGCAGGTAGCTAAACTCCATTATACTGGAAGAGAAATCACTATTGTTTCGTCGGGTGCAATTACCGCCGGCCGGCAAAGACTAAAAAAGAGCTTGAAAGGAAAAGGGATATCTTTTAAACAAGCTTTTGCTTCTGTGGGGCAAAGCCACCTCATGTATAATTATGAGAAGCTTTTTAGCCAACATGACATAATAATAGCACAGGCGTTGCTTACTAAAAATGCTATTACACAAAGAGCCGGTTATCTTAATGCAAGAAATGCATTGTTGACTCTTATTAAATCTAGAATTATTTGCATTATTAATGAAAATGATGTTATTGCACTGGATGAGATCGAGGAACTGAAATTTGGGGATAACGATAATCTTTCAGCTATGGTGGCAAATCTTATAGATGCGGATCTTCTAGTATTACTTACCAATATAACTGGGTTATATTCGGCTGACCCTCATGATGATTCGAAAGCAACACTTATACATAGAGTAAACAAAATAGATGATAGTATAGAAAGCATGGCTAGTAATACTCGTGACGATAGGGGAACAGGAGGAATGATAACTAAGATTGAGGCTGCTAAACTGGCTACTCATTCAGGTGTGAATGTCATCATAGCAGATGGTAGGGAAACGGACATCTTACTGAGGATAGAAAAGGGTGAAGAAGTAGGGACTCTTTTCCCTGCTTGTGTGGACAAGATGGAGAGTCGTAAGAGGTGGATGCTTAGTGGATTAGCTTTAAAAGGTAAGGTAACAGTTGATAATGGTGCTGCTCTGGCTATTGGCGGATATAATGGTAGTTTGTTACCAGCAGGGGTGATTAAAGTGGATGGTGATTTTCAACGAGGGGACATTGTGGATGTTGTAAATCAGCAAGGTAGTCATATAGCCTGGGGGATTTCTAACTATAGTTCAGATGAGTCAACTGTTATTATGGGCGTACATTCTGATAAAATCTTGAGTCTTCTGGGACATGTACATGGAGATGAGATAATACACAGAAATAATATGGTGGTAGTGTGAATTAGAGATACCGGTATGAGGGGATAATATGATTAAGGAATCGGTAATAAATGAACTAATAGAAAAAGGAAAGGTGGCAAGAATTGCTGCCAGAAAACTTGCGTTTACACCTACAACTATAAAGAACAAGGCGTTAGCCAACATTGCTAAGTCGATAATAGATAGACAGGGTGAGATTTTGTCAGCGAACACAAAAGACTTAGATTATGCTAAATCTTCAGGGATAGACAAGTCTATGCTTGATAGAATTATGCTTTCTCCTTCACGTTTAGAAGCGATATCTGCCGGAGTAAGAAAAATAATAGCTCTTCCTGATCCTATTGGAGAAATGTATGATTTGCATCTCGCAGAAAATGGCTTACAGATTGGCAGGAAAAGAGTTCCTCTTGGTGTAATTGGAGCCATATATGAGAGTCGCCCTAATGTCACTATTGATATATCGGCACTTTGCTTGAAATCAGGAAATGCTGTTATTTTACGCAGTGGCAAAGAGTCAATAAACTCAAGCGTCTTACTTGCTCATATAGCTCAGGATGCCTGTGACCAATCAGGTTTGCCAGTAGGGGCAATACAGATTATCGAATCTACTGATCATGCTTTAGTAAATCATATGCTAAAAATGAGAGATATGATTGATTTAATGATTCCACGTGGTGGAGCTAGTTTAATAAAACTAGTAAGAGAAAATGCAGCAATGCCCGTTATTGCTGGTGGTATAGGTGTGTGCCATACTTATGTGGATAAAGATGCTGATCTTGATAAAGCTGTTGCCATTATTCGTAACGCAAAAACACAACGTCCAAGTGTTTGCAATGCATTGGATTGTATACTAATTCATGAAAATGTGATTAAGACCTATTTGCCTGTCATTGCTGCTAAGCTTGCCAAAGATAAAGTGGAATTACACTGTGATGAAATATCTATGGATATTCTAAAGCCTATTGCATCATTAAATCTGGTTAAGGCTGTAGAAGAGGATTGGGGAAAAGAATACCTATCACTGAAGGCATCCATCAAGGTTGTTACTTCTTTAGATGGGGCACTTGAACATATTGAGAAGTATGGGTCAGGACATTCTGAAGCAATAATTAGCGAAAATTATTCAACTGCGATGAGATTTATTAATGAGGTGGATGCTGCCAGTGTCTATGCTAATGCTAGTACGCGTTTCACGGATGGAGAAGTATTTGGTTTAGGTGCTGAGATAGGCATAAGTACTCAGAAATTTCATGCCCGTGGCCCAATGGGTCTAAGGGAAGTAACAAGCTATAAATGGATTATATTTGGAGATGGGCAGATTCGTGGTTAGCTAAGGGATTTTAGAGTTTCTTTCTGAATAGAAAATAGCTGTTGGATACCTTTTTGCGCTAGAGAAAGTAGCAAATCAGTTTTTTCCTTGGAGAATGGTTTGCCTTCTGCGGTTCCTTGTATTTCAACAAATTCATCTTTATCTGTCATTACCACATTAAAATCAACCTCGGCACGGAAATCTTCTTCATAGCAAAGATCAAGACATAC
>JAUUZT010000119.1 GCA_030589825.1 Dehalococcoidia bacterium | reverse complement strand
GTTTACGCAGCCCAAGACAGATACAACAGCGATAAACGTATATCTGCTATCCGAATAAATAGATTTTCTATCAAGGAAACTATCGTAGTTATAGCCGTAGCCCCTTACTGGCTTTACCCAGAACCAGGAGATTATTCAATACTATTAGAGGCAACCTCAGAAGACGTTAAGGGAAGCATTGAGCTTACTGCAAAAATCACTGCGAGATATGATTTTATGGCAACATCAGGATTGGCAGGAGGACGACTAAATATCAAAGCTAAGACTGGTGATGAGAGTTACCTGCCTATCGTCATTACCAATACAGGAACGGCAACTCTAGATAATGTTAGCTTATCTTCACTTAAGCCAGAGGGATGGAGTGTTACTTACACTCCCGAAAAGATTGAGAACCTATCCCCTGGATCTAGTCAAGAGGTCGAGGTTAGTGTCAAACCTCCTAAAAAGGCTATATCAGGTGACTATATGGTCAATTTGCAATTTTCAGGAGACCCATCTTCTTACTCCCCTGATTTAGGTATCAGAGTAACTGTAGAAACATCAACCAAGTGGGGATTTGTAGCAATCGCTATCATAGCCGCAATAGCAGCTGCCCTCATATTAGTATTTAAACGTTTGGGCAGACGTTAATAATGAAACAAATTGTTGTTGAGACCAAAGACCTAACCAAAAACTACGGTGATTTCATTGCTGTTGATAAACTTAACCTCAAGATAGAGGAGGGAGAAATCTTTGGTTTCCTGGGTCCCAATGGAGCTGGTAAAACAACTACCATTCTTATGTTGCTGGGTCTCACCGAGCCAACATCTGGTGAAGCCAAAGTCTGTGGTTTCAGTCCTTCCAGAGAACCTCTTAAAGTTAAAGGAATCGTTGGATATCTCCCTGAGAGAGTTGGTTTCTATAGAGACCTGACCGCCAGCCAAAACTTGATGTATACTGCAGATTTGAATGGCCTCCCCAAAAAGGAAACCATGAAAACTATCAGTGAACTGCTATCTTCTGTTGGTTTGTCAGACGTAGGAGAAAAACCAGTAGGAGCCTTTTCACAAGGCATGAAACAACGTCTTGGTATAGCTGATATGTTAATTAAAAAACCTAAGCTCGTCTTTTTGGATGAGCCCACTTCTGGTATTGACCCTAATGGAATAACGGAAATCCTTGACCTTATTGTTAGGATGTCTAAACAGAAAATATCCGTTATCTTTTGTTCTCATCAACTTAATCACGTACAGAAAATATGCACAAGAGTGGGGATACTGGCAAGAGGAAAATTTTTAGCCGAAGGCCCTATCGATCAACTTGGAAAACAAGGTAAAGGACAGGAACGGTACCAAATCGAAGTTCAGATAGAAAAAATAGACGATGAAATTATCAAACTAATAAAGCAGATAAAAAATGTAAATAGTGTAACCGTTTCGTCTAATTCAATGCTAGTCAGCTGTGACAGAGATGTTAGATCTCAAATAGCAAAGGTAATCGTCGATTCAGGAAGATCCCTAATTGGAATAAAAGTCGAGGAAATGAGTTTAGAAAAGATTTATAAAAAAATCAGCCGCGGTGAGTAATTTATGTATGCTGTTTTTCGTAAAGAATTAACTGACCATCTTAATAGTAAGAGATTTGCAATTTTATTTGGCTTGGTTTTATTATCCGGAATATTCGCTATCTACATTGCCAGCCAGAATATACGAAGCGAAGTAACTCCTTTTACCGAACTAATATTTCTAAAGCTGTTTACTACATCGGGTAGCAATTTGCCAGCTTATCCTTTCTTCATATCTCTATTTATCCCGCTCATAAGTATAGCTATGGGTTTTGATGCTGTTAATAGCGAGAAAAACAGTGGTAATTTAAGTCGACTTTTGTCGCAACCTATTTATAGAGACGCTGTAATCAATGGTAAGTTTCTGGCAGGACTTGCTGTTTTATCTATTATTATTGTGAGTATGATTGCCTTCGTCGCCGGATTAGGACTTCGTTTAATTGGCGTTCCTCCAACTTCAGAGGAGATATTAAGGCTTATTGCCTTCATAGTAATAAGCATTACTTATGGAGCCTTCTGGCTAGCATTATCTTTGCTCTTCTCAGTATATTGTGATCGAGCATCTACTTCTATGTTATCTTCACTGGCATTATGGATTTTCTTCTTCCTTTTTACATCCATGATTGCAGGAGCTATCGCCAGCGCCCAAATTCCAATCGATCAGAACTCTAGCGTAGACTTAATAGCGAAACACTATGAACTAAGTGGCATGATTAGTCGTGTTTCTCCAAGCACACTTTATGGAGAAGCAACCAATGCATTATTAATGCCAGAATTGGGCAGCCTAAATCCAGCAATGATGCTAATAAGTACTGTCAGTGATGGAAGAATATTTACCTCCCTCAGTTTTAGCCAGAGCCTATTGCTCGTTTGGCCTCAACTGGTCAGTATGATTGCTTTAGCAATAGCCTGCTTCGCTACCTCATATATCAAGTTTATGAGACAAGAAATAAGATCTATGTAGTCATGGATTAAATATAGCGTACACTAAAAATACCGAATATAACATTGCCGGTAAGTTACACTAGTAGATATCAGATTAATTAGAGTAATGACATTTTTATAGAAAGGTATATATAGGGACGATATTGAAATCAAATCATCATCCTCGTTGGAAAGTATTACCTCCAGTTCCAGAAGAATATTCTAAAGCTATCGGTCTCTCCACCCTGATTGCCCAACTACTCTACAATCGAGGACTCACGGAAAATGAGGCACAGTGTTTTTTAACAGAATCTTACATATTAGAAAATGACCCCTTCTTATTAACAGACATGTCCAAGGCTGTAGACAGAATCAATAAAGCTATTCTGTCGGGAGAAAAAATTGCTATATATGGGGACTTTGATGCCGACGGTATTACAGCTACTCTAATACTGGTAGAGGGATTATCATGGCTCGGAGGCAATATCACCCCTTACATCCCAAATCGCCTTCACGAAGGACATGGTCAACTGCTAGCCCTCAAAGATCTTCATAAACAAGGTGTTAGTTTGGTCATCACTGTTGACTGTGGCATAACTGCCATAAATGAAGCAAAAGATGCCCAAAAGGCTGGACTGGATTTAATCATAACAGATCACCACACTCCATTAGCAAATATACCACAGGCCATTGCCGTTATTGATGCCAAACGAAATAACTCAAAGTATCCTTTTCGAGAACTTGCAGGGGTGGGAGTTGCATTTAAACTTCTTCAAGCCCTATATAAAAACGATAAGAGGAAAGATAGCCTTACGACATTACTTGACCTTGTAGCATTAGGTAGTGTCGCTGATATGGTTCCTCTCGTTGGTGAAAATCGTTATTTGGTACAAGAAGGTTTAAAGGTACTCAACCATACCAAACGCATTGGACTTAAAGAGCTGATAAGAATATCCCGCTTGGAACCCGGCAAACTAGATGCCAAGAGCATAGGCTGGTTCCTGGGTCCTAGGATTAACGCTGCCAGCAGATTAGGTAATGCTGAAATTAGTTATGAACTGCTTACCACAAATTCTTTGATACAAGCTGTTGATCTGGCAGTAAATCTCGAAAAAACCAATACTGAACGCCAGGCCATTACCAAAAATGCTTTAGCTCTGGTAAAAGAGAAACTGATTAACAAAATGGATCTGCCTCTTCTTATGGAAGGTGATAAAAGTTATTCTATTGGAGTTATCGGACTTGTAGCTGGTAAACTGGTAGATGAGTTTCATAAACCCGCAATTGTCGTAAGTATTGACTCTGATGCGTGCCATGGAAGTGCTCGAAGTATTCCTGAATTTAACCTCATAACTGCTTTAGAACAATGTCAAGATTTGCTTATCACCTTTGGTGGTCATCCTTTAGCTGCTGGTTTTACGGTTACACGCCAAAACCTGGCTCTTCTAGAAAAGACCCTGACGAAAATGGCAACAGACAAGTTATCACATCTTGACATTAGTCCTGTTTTAAGCATTGATACGGAAATTTCACTGTCTACTCTAACCAGCGATACTATTAAATCAATTCAGCAACTTGAACCTTTCGGAC
>JAUUZT010000078.1 GCA_030589825.1 Dehalococcoidia bacterium | reverse complement strand
GCTATATTTAACCTGATAGCATCTACATCTTCAAATTGTGTCATATTATATAATCACCTCGCTTTAGAACCTGGTTTCAATTTTTGCCCTAACATCTGAAAACAGCTTTACTGTTTTTTCCTCTTCATTAAGTAATTCTATTGCAAACCCCAAACTACGTAATTCCATAAATAAAACCTTGCATGCCTCTGGGACTCCAACCTGATGAATATCTTCACCTTTCAAAATAGCCTCATAGGCTCTAGAACGTCCTACAACATCATCCGACTTCACAGTAAGCATTTCTTGAAGGGTGTAAGCAGCACCATAGCCTTCCAATGCCCACACTTCCATTTCTCCGAAGCGTTGTCCACCAAACTGGGCTTTTCCACCCAAAGGCTGTTGGGTAATAAGTGAATATGGACCAGTCGACCGAGCATGTACTTTGTCCTCAACAAGATGTATCAATTTCATAATGTACACGTTCCCTACAGTTACTGGTTGATCAAAATGTTCTCCCGTCCTGCCATCACAAAGGTCTATCTTTCCAAACGTGGGTGGATAAACTCTTCGCTCCTTATAAACCTGATCAACCTTTTCGTCCAATTCCTCATCCGAAAGCTGACTCGACTCAACCCCTAACTCTTCAAGCCATAGACATAGAGCGGCTCTTTTGGCTTTTCCTTTCACTTTTTCATTCATTATTACATCAAAATCAAATCCCCGTTCTGCAAGCCATGCCCTTATCTTCTCCCAATCAGGCTCTATCGAATTATTTGAGGAAAGATTAACCGCTTCCGCCTTCCAAGCTACCCAGGCCCTACACAAATTATCCTCTATATCCAAGGAATCAGCTCCACTAAAAACTGGGGTAAGTGCTCTAAAGCCTAACACGCAACCACTCCATCCTATATGCCCCTCCATAACCTGTCCAATATTCATACGGGAAGGAACACCTAATGGATTCAATACAATATCTACCGGCGTGCCATCAGGCAAAAAGGGCATATCTTCCTCGGGCAATATTACTGAAACCACTCCCTTATTACCATGCCTGCCTGACATTTTATCGCCCACTGAAATCTTGCGCTTCTGTGCAACCCATACCCTTACAATATCATTAACCCCTGCCGGTAACTCATGCTTCTTTTCTCGAGAAAAGACCTTTACATCAATCACCCTGCCCCACTCTCCGGGTGGCAACCTTAGAGAATTATCTTTTACCTCGCGTGTTTTCTCACCAAAGATGGCACGTAATAGTTTCTCTTCTGCTGATAATTCCGTCTCCCCTTTTGGAGTAATTTTTCCTACAAGTATGTCACCACGCCTTACCTCTGCACCAATACGTATGATACCCCGCTCATCAAGGTCCCTCAGGCTCTCCTCATTTACACTGGGTATATCCCTGGTAATTTCCTCCGGCCCAAGTTTCGTAGTACGTGCTTCTATTTCATATTTCTCAATATGAATCGATGTGTAGATATCATCTTTAACCAATCTCTTGCTAAGAATAATAGCGTCTTCATAGTTATATCCTCTCCAACTCATGAATGCACATACAACATTTTGACCTAACGCAAGTTCTCCTTTCTCTATTGATGAACTGTTTGCTATGACTTGGCCTTTCTCGAGCCTATCACCTTTACTTACTACAGGAACCTGGTCTACACAGGTCCCTTGATTAGTTCTGACAAACTTGGTCAGCTTATATACATGTTCTTTTCCCTCATCATCCTTGACTTTGATTTGTGAACCAGTTACTGAACTAACTACCCCACCTACAGGTGTAAATATTACCTGACCACTATATTTAGCAATCTGTTTTTCCATACCAGTTGCTACCAAGGGAGCATGCGGTCGCAGCAAAGGAACCCCTTGCCGTTCCATGTTACATCCCATCAAAGCACGATTAGCGTCATTGTGTTCCAAAAATGGAATAAGGCAAGCAGAGACACTGAATAGTTGCTTGGGGGAAACATCCATGAAATTCACTTTATCCACAGACTCTTTAAAATACCTGCTACCCTTCTTCACTTCAACCCTTTTATTAACAAATTCCCTCTTTCCATTCAGGGAAACATCAGCCTGGGCAATGGCATGATGATCTTCCTCATCAGCCGTTAAATATTCATTTTCGGTAGAAACAAAGGGGACGACTTTAATAGTCGACTCCGTAGAGTTACTAAAACAGTTTGCAATCTCCTTTGTAATTAGTGCCCCTGCCTCTGCTAAAACATCACCCTTATCATCTAATACATCATCTTTCAACGTCCTGCCTACTAATTCTGGCTCAACTTTAGGCAGTTCATGAACAACCTTGAGATATGGAGTTTGAACAAAACCATACTTATTAACTTTTGCATAAGTTGCTAAAGAAGCAATAAGTCCAATATTTGGACCTTCAGGAGTTTCTATAGGACAAAGCCTCCCATAATGAGAATGGTGCACGTCACGAACTTCAAATCCAGCCCGCTCTCTGGATAGCCCTCCAGGTCCCATCGCAGAAACACGTCGCTTATGCGTTAATTCAGATAGAGGATTGGTTTGATCCAAGAACTGAGATAATTGAGACCTGTTAAAAAACTCTTTTATAGCAGCTACAACAGGACGAATGTTAACTAAAGTAGATGGGGTTGCTGCTTCAACCCCCAAAATGCTCATTCGTTCCTTTATTGCCTTTTCCAACCGTAACAAGCCAACACGAAACTGGTCTTGTATCAGAGAACCCACTGTATGAACTCTACGATTATCTAAGTGGTCAATATCATCAGGACTCTCTTGTCCATTATTTATTGAAATAACATGCCGCACGACCTGTACCAGGTCATCTGGCATCAGTCCAAAATAATTATCAGCTACCTTAACTCCCAATTTCTTATTTAATTTATACCGCCCAACTTCTCCAAAACTATACCGGCGAGGATTAAATAAAAAATTATTCAGTAATGTTTTAGCACTATCAATACTGGGAGGTTCCCCTGATGATAATTTACGATATATATCAACCAGCGCATCCTTCGTGTTTCTGATTGACGGTTCTCTATCAATAGTGGAACGAATAAAAGCGTGCTCAGGTGAGTTGTCTACATCCTCAAAAAGAGAAAGTAATTCATCATCACTTTCATGGCCTATAGCTCGCAGTAAAGTAGTAGCCGGCATCTTTCTCTTCCCACCCATCTTGACTGAAATCACATCACGCCCTGAGGTCTCAAATTCAAGCCATGCCCCTCGCTCTGCAACCAATTTTGCCATTCCTAAATCACGCCCTTTAACAGGATCTTTCTCCAATGTAAAATATACGCCTGGAAATCGAGTCACCTGGCTAACAACCACACGTTCAACGCCCGAAATAACGAAGGTGCCATTTTCAGTCATCAGAGGGAAGTCACCAAAAAATAGCTTCTCTTCTTTGATTTCGCCGCTTTCCTTTATCACAAGTTGAACAGACACAAAAAGTGGGGCAGAATAAGTTACGCCATGTTCAAAACACTCAGAAACTGAACGTTGAGGTTCTCCAAACTCATATTCTCCAAATTTCAATTCCAGCCTTGAGCCAATATGGTCACGTATAGGAGAAATCTCTTCGAAGAGTTTTTTCAATCCTTCTTCTTGCAGCCATTGAAAGGAATCAATTTGAACACGGATCAAATCAGGAATCTCTACAGTCTCAGCTAACTTAACAAATGATTTCTCGAATCCACGTCTAGATGCAAGTGAAACAGCCATAAAATTATTCTCCTTGAAATTTAAGACAGATTTTAATATTTATCAGGTATTCAAAAGTTATATACCATTAATTCATGCGATATTCCGTACCTTGTGCGGAACATACGAAAAGAAGACATTTTGTATGGACATATTGCGACCTATCATTGTACTATTGTGTTAAATAACTTGTCAAATATAGTATATCGTACTCTAATAATAAAGTGAAAAGGTTCTCTTTAAAAGCAGCACCTGCCGCTTTTAAATAAAATTTTAGATTAAAATTATAAAATATCATCTTTCAAGACGCTAAATTAAAATGATAGAATACGGAGATACTGGATATTATTTTTACTGGCAGAGAGCATTTTATTCTAATACGAGTCTGAAAATGTCCAGAAGGATTGTAAGATGAAAAAATGGTTTATCATATTGGGTCTAACAACATTTGCTACGCTCATTATTCTTACAGGATGCAGCGAGAAAACATACAATCAAACAATAAACATAACCATTGATACAATAAATTTAACTGGACGCGTCGCCAAGATTGAGTACTACAGGGATAGGGAATTAACCAATTCGATAAATATCATTGATGGCGATGGCGATAGCATCATCGATGGGAAGTCAGGCCCTTCTGTAGACGGCAATTGGCCTAAAGGCTGGGAGTGGTTTGATGATATGCACAATGAAATTATCGTTGGATACTCGACAATAACAATGGTAGAAGGTAAAGTAAGAATCCAAAACGGCACAAGTTACGAATTTATGCCCGGCAAATATGAGTGCGAAAACATCGGATGATTTACATATTTAACCTTTTGTACATTATCCTGCAATAATGACCCAAACAATCACATACAAGAGAATAAAGAGCCAACGAATATATAAAAGAAGGCGCAATAATGGTTGAGGAATGTCTGTTTTGTCGTATCGCTAGTGGAGAGATACGCAGTGATGTGATTTACCAGGATGATGAGTTCTTTGCGTTTAGGGATATCAATCCTCAAGCACCAACACATGTGCTCATCATTCCAATAACTCATGTCGACTCCCTGAATGAAATAAGCGACCAGCAAGAAAACCTAATGGGACGCATGGTAATAATAGCTAAAAAACTAGCCGAGAAAGAAGGAATAGCTAAAAGCGGTTATCGCCTCGTGCTGAATTGCGGTTCAGAGGGAGGGCAAGTAGTACCTCATCTTCATCTTCATCTAATTGGCGGTAGAAAATTGAACGGTAAAATAGGTTAACTTTTTATGTCTCCTCACTCCAACCAAAGATAAAAACCGCTGAATTAGATTACTATAGCTGACCACATCGTTAAGCAGAACTTAGT
>JAUUZT010000195.1 GCA_030589825.1 Dehalococcoidia bacterium | reverse complement strand
CAGAAACCTTCCCCTGGCCACTTACCCAGATTCCCTGCTGCTGGTTATTTAAATTAAGCTGAATACCATCTGTTCCTCTGGTAATTGCTCCAGGTGCTCCGCACCCGGAAAGACTAATCACTACCAGAACTACAGAGAGGGCTATAATAACTAACCATAATTTTTTCATTACTTGACTCCTATACTATATTTCTAATTAATAGCTATAACGGAAATATCATCAAGAAGTTAAGCGACTATTACATTTTAAAACTGATAGAGACAGAAAAGAATAATGGTGTAATATTGCGCATAATACTTTCAGTCATTCATGAAAAATTAAGGGGATAGTTAGTAATACGGAAAAAGGAACAACCATGCAAATAAAATACGCTGAAATTGGAATTTGTGGACTCTCTTGCATACTCTGTCCTAGATATAATACCAATGCCAAAAGCAAATGCGATGGGTGTAAAAGCGAAGATAGAATGGCTGTTGGTTGCCCTTTTATAACCTGTGCCATAAAGAACAAAGGAATTGAATTTTGCTGGGATTGTAAGGATAATGAAACTTGTGAAAAATGGAATAAGCATAGAGCATTCGGCAAACACCACGATACATTCAAATGCTATCAAAAACTAGAAGATGATATTGCCTTTATTCAGAAGCATGGAGTTAATGAGTTTGAAAAGACACAGAAAATCAGAGAGCAATTATTAAAAGAGATGTTGCAAGATTTTAATGAAGGTCGCTCCAAAAGTTACTATTGTATTGCCACAACGGTTTTAGAAATTGACGAATTGAAAAAGGCATTAACTAAAGCAAGGGTAAATTCTAAAGGGTTAGAAATTAAAGCTAAATCTAAGATTCTTCATTCAATATTGGATGAAATTGCAGAGAGAAAGAACTATTGTTTAAAGCTGAGAAAATAAAAACCTGTCTGAAGATCGCTTCCTGGGTAGCTATAGGAATAATACTGTTGAGCACACCGCTGGCATTTTCTTACTCAAAAAGTTTAATAAGTATAGGGTCCAGGGGGGTTGGTGTTGCGTGGTGGGGTTTTACATGGATTTTAGGTGGAATCGGTACAGTTGCGTTACTAGTAACAAGTTTTATTTCCAAGCCGCGTTTCTTACCAGTGGGAGCCGTTGCAGTTGGCCTTATCTATCTTTCTTCTTTCTATGGGTTGATACTATATTCATTGGAGAACGGTACAATTGCAACTTCTATTCCAACTTTATTACCCGGTTTGGTTTGCGTCATTGGAGGAATAGTAATGCAGCAGCTTTCCAGAGGACAAAAAGGATAGCTGAACTCAAGCTGTCCAGCCAGCAATATATTATCTGCCCATCAGGTTTGTTCTACCACCATTGGAGGCAACAATCTCTGCACTGATAAACGACGAGTCATCAGATGCCAGGAATAAGGCCAGATGTGAGATATCCTCCACAGCTCCCATTCGTCCTATAACAGCAGCCTCACTGCTGGTTTTTATAAAACGTTCCAGTTGTTCAGGGTTCTTTCCTTCGCGCACCATCGCTGTCAATATTCTTCCGGGTGCAATCGCATTGACATTGATTCCATAAGGTCCAAACTCTCGCGCGCAGGCCTTCGTAAACCCATTCACCGCAAACTTTGAACTGCAATATGCGGATTGTCCGTTCACAATCGCTCCCAGTGATGATGTCGACGAGATATTGATAATCTTCCCATACCTCTTCTCAACCATGTGCTTAGCCACCGCCTGCGTACATAAAAATACCCCTTTAAGATTAGTATTAATAACGGTGTCCCATTTCTCTTCCTCAAATTCAAGTACAGGCATGTTAATGCTTACACCTGAATTGTTGACTAATATATCTATTCTTCCAAACTTATCGATAACCTTCTGAACCATATTGTCCACCTGTCCCTTGATGCAAACATCCGCAGCCACCGCAAACGAACGCCTTCCTAAACCATCAATCTCCTTACAGACCTTATTTAAATTATCAATTTTTCGGCTGCTAACCGCAACATCAGCCCCTTCACGAGCAAACTCAAGAGCTATAGCCTTTCCAATACCTGTGCCCCCACCTGTGACCAGGGCAATCTTGTTTTCAAGCTTCATAAAATTCTCCTTTTGTTCTTTAAATTGTGCAAACATTAGCTGTTTGCCAGTTTCATGAGATACGAATGTCTCTACGGTTTAGAATAGAGTATCCTCAATGGCGTTGTCAATTCAGTGATATAAATGGCAGGATACAAAATGTTCCTCATCAACTTCTATCAATTCAGGATAATTCTGTGAGCACTGAGGCATGCATCGTGTACACCTCGTATGGAACCTGCAACCCGATGGAGGATTAACAGGGCTAGGTACATCACCAATTAACAGGGTTTTCTTTCCCCTTTGTTCAGGATACTGAGCAGGAATAGCCGAGAGCAATGCTTGTGTGTATGGATGCATGGGATTTGAAAACAAATCCTTTTTTGAGGCTATTTCCACTATTTTCCCCAGGTACATTACTGCCACTCTATCACACATATGTTTTATTACACTTAAATCATGCGCAATAAATAAAAGCGTAAGGTTAAATTCGTCACACAAATCCTTCAATAAATTAATAATCTGCGCCTGTATAGAGACATCGAGTGCGGATACAGGTTCGTCTGCAACAATAAACTCTGAATTTGTAGCCAGTGCCCTGGCTATTCCTATCCGTTGTCGCTGGCCACCGCTAAACTCATGTGGATATCTGTTTATTTGATTTGCTGTAAGCCCAACCTTTCTCATGATTTCTATTACCTTGTCTTCCTTCTGGCTTGACGGGACTATGCGGTGAATCATCATTGGTTCAGCAATAGTCGCCCCTACTGTCATCCGTGGATCTAACGAGCCATAAGGGTCCTGGTAGATTAGCATCATCCTTTTCCGGTATGGTGTCATTTCTCTTCTTTTTAAATGTGTGATGTCATGACCATCAAAATAGATACTCCCATCAACTGGCTCAAGTAATCTCAGTATTGCTTTTCCACAGGTAGTCTTACCACAACCTGGTTCCCCGACAAGGCCCATAATCTCTCCCTTCCTAACGTCAAAAGTAACGTCGTCAACGGCCTTTACTACATCCT
>JAUUZT010000164.1 GCA_030589825.1 Dehalococcoidia bacterium | reverse complement strand
CGACATTCGTTTAATTGAAGCCTTTAATTTGAGGACTAATGACTTTTCCCTGACAGGGGAGTCAATGCCTCAGGAGAAACACAGCAACACTATAAATAAGAAATCATCCCTGGCTGACCGTGACAATATGGTATATCTAGGAACTACTGTTGCTGCAGGTAATGCAAAAGGGGTAATAGTAGCGACGGGGATGAGTACAGAACTGGGGAGAATTGCAGGCCTGACACAGGAAGAAAAAACGTCCAAATCTCCTCTACAATTGGAAATGCAGTCTATTGCCAATAGAATAACTGTCTTTGCCGTAATAATCGGCATTATGTTATTCGTCGTTACTATTTGGCAGGGGCTTGGCTTGAATTTAGCGCTTATCTACGCCTTGGGTATTGCAGTTGCTGTTGTCCCTCAGGCACTTCCAATGCAAATCACAGTAGCCCTGTCAAATGGTGTGGCTCGTTTAGCAAAAAAGAATGCTGTCATTAAAAAGCTATCTTCGGTAGAAACATTGGGATCAACCAATGTCATTTGTACGGATAAAACGGGTACGCTTACAAAAAATGAGATGACAGTGAAATATATCTGGTTTGATGGCCATCAATACGAGGTCTCAGGAGTTGGCTATAACCCAGAGGGAGAAATACTCGATTCCGATGGTAAGAAACTGACTGAGCAGGAAATAAAAAAAATAGAAATCATACTCGATACAGCCACTATGGCCTCTAATGCAGAAATCCACGAACCTGATGATGAGCATCCAGGCTGGTATCCCATTGGTGATCCAACCGAAGCTGCCCTTATTACTGTATCAACAAAACTGGGGACACGTTCTCCAAAGGAGGATGAAGAAAATCCAGAGCTCAAGGAGTTCCCCTTTGATTCTGACCGAAAAAGGATGAGTTCTATTCGACAGTTTGATGATAAGAAAGTCCTCTGCGTGAAAGGAGCGATTAGTTCTATTCTGTCAGTTAGCAAACATATTTACAAACAAGGTAAGTCAGCTGAGCTCACGCAGAAGGATACAGAGATGCTGAATATGCTTAACGTCGAATATTCTAAGAAAGCAATGCGTGTTCTGGCATTTGGATACAGGGAACTGAAAGACGAGAAACATGATTATGAAATAGAAGATGTAGAGAAAAACATAATCTTATTAGGATTGATGGCGATGAATGATGCTCCAAAGGAAGGGATGGACGAGGCAATAGACAATGCGCATGAAGCCCACATTAAAACCTTTATCATGACCGGAGACCACGCCATCACAGCACAGGCAGTGGGAAAGCAAATTCATCTGTCTCCCGAAGACGAAGAGACAGTCGTAATTACTGGAGATGAGCTTTCTGAAATAGAGAACGAAAAGCTCATACAGGTTATGGAAAACCATGACTCTCTTATTTTCTCTCGGGTTTGTCCCGAGGATAAATTGAGAATTGTTAAAGTTTTAAAAAACAAAGGAGAGGTGGTTGCAGTTACAGGAGATGGTGTCAATGACGCCCCTGCACTAAAAAGCGCCCATATCGGTGTTGCAATGGGGAGTATTGGTACTGATGTTGCCAAGGAGGCTTCTGAACTTATCCTTCTGGATGACAGCTTCTCAACGCTTGTATACGCAATAAGAGAAGGCAGAACAATCTATAACAATCTGAAAAAGACGATAATAGCATCTTTGACTAGTAATGGTGCTGAACTGGCTATTGTTCTTTTAGGGCTGACTGGGGTTGCATTGTTTGGCTGGCCAATCCCAATCTTAATTGTTCAAATACTGGCCATTGATCTGCTGGCAGAGATATTGCCACTTACAGCGCTTACCTTTGATCCAGGTTCAAGAGATTTAATGACCTCTCCGCCTCGAAAACAACAAGAACATATCCTGAATAAGTACGCATTGTCCGAGATCCTGTTCTTGGGATTTCTCATGGGAGCTCTTGGTTTTGTAAATTTTGTGATTTTTATGGAACGTACAGGTGCTGAGCTTACGATTACACATGGTTTGTATTCAAGAGCCACTACCTTAAGTTACGCTACTATTGTCTTCTGTCAGTTTGCCAATGTTTTATCCAGAAGGTATAACTATGATTCATTTTTCAATAGTAATTTTTGGAGTAATAAAAAGATGCTATGGTCCATTGTGATTTCAATTGGATTCACCATGGCGGCAATATATACTCCTTTTATCAGCAGGTTTTTAGGATTTGCTTCTTTGACCCTTAGTGATTGGGCAAGTGTTCTTGCTGCAGTAGCTATTTTCCTGGCAGCTCACGAAAGTATCAAGGCTTTCAAACGTTCAAGAAGGGGACACGTTGCCTGATTTATTGAAGCATGGATTTGGACGTTGGGGCAATTAATATAATGGGGTATGATATCTGGGAGTCATATCCTGCTCTTGTTGCCGCGGATAGATACAGAATTTAGCGTCTGGACTCAGCATTGCTTTTAAACATTACCTTTTTGATATTAGCAGGGGATATCTCTAGTGGGTTAACAGAGCTAACCTTACCCATTGACAGAATGCTGTTACTAGGGCATGGTATGGTATAAGGTAGGGTTCGTCGGTGAAATTACCTCAAAACAACACAAGGTAAAAGGATGTAGTTAGCATTAAAGAGTAGAGAAAATGAGTAGTTCTGTAAGAGAAAAAATCCCGCTTCTATCAAAATCACGGTTCATGGCAGGTATGCAATGCCATAAACGCCTGTACTTTGAATGCTATCATCGGGACCTGGCGGATCCGGTAAATGTACGGCAGCAGGCTCTCTTTGATATGGGAACCAGGGTAGGGATACTTGCCCGTGAACTCTATCCCGGCGGCGTATTAATCGAAGAAGAGTATTTCAATCATAGTGCTGCGGTAGAGTCAACGAAAACCATGCTCACGGACTATGAAATTCCAGCTCTGTATGAAGCAGCCTTTGTGTATGAAGATATCAGGATTCGAGTGGATATCCTGTTGCGTGCAGATAATGATTGGTTTGATTTAATAGAGATAAAATCAGGAACGAGAACTAAGGAAGAACACGTTCGAGATGTTGCTGTGCAGCTCTTTGTGCTCAATGGATGCGGGCTTAACGTAAGGAGTGCTTTCCTTGGACATATGAATAATAAATATATCTACCAGGGAGGAGACTACGATTTAGGCCAGTTGTTTTCTCTGGATGATATTACTGGACAAACGCAAACAATGCAGCCTGATATTCCGTTGCTGCTGACTGAAATGAGGGCTCCCTTATGGGAAATGGAGCCACCCGAGGTTGCTATCGGGAGGCACTGTACACATCCTTACACGTGTGCATTCTATGGGTGTTGCCATATTAGTGAACCAGAGCATCATATCCGCCGGCTTCCCGGTGCGACTAAGGAATTGATTGAGACTCTTAAAGAATCAGCTATAGAAAATATCAGGGATATTCCGGATAATTTCCTAGGCCTGAATACTATACAGGAAAGGGTTCGGGACTGCGTGGTTCATAATCGAATTTATCTTG
>JAUUZT010000227.1 GCA_030589825.1 Dehalococcoidia bacterium | reverse complement strand
TTCGCCGTGAGCGGCGAAATCCACGGGCTGTCCACACGGAGTCCGGCCGTCGAGCCGGACCCGGCAGCCTCGCCATCCTTGTTCCTGCGCAGAATTCGTTGGAAATCCGCACACTTACGGACGAGCCCGAGGTGCTGTCAATGCAGCGCCCAAGGGCCATCCAGCCATCTCTGACCGTTGAGAGATCCGGATATAGCCGTATTTATTTATCCTGGGGTTTTTCAGAGAGTGTTTTTTTACCGCTAAACATGGAAGAGACTAATCTATCCCCTTCTTTTACCTCAGCTCGAACCACTGCAGTGACGTGAATAACTACCAGGAACATCAGCAGATAGGCGGTATATAAATGGATTTTTCCAAAAGGTGACTTAAAGGTTTTGAGGGATGCCATTTTTTCAGCATTAACCCCTTCGCTTTGATAAGGAATTAAACTGGCCGGATCAATGCCTTCTTCAGCAATATAACTGGCTACCGTGCTACCAAAAGGCGGGTAGTAAATGTCGGTGCCGGCACGAATCAAGCCACTTATGGCTAACACAGTTAATAGGGTAAATAGAGCCGTTACAGCAAGCTTTCCCAGTGGATTATGACCTATAAATTGTTGTGGCTTGCCTGCTTTTAAAGAAGCACGATAACTTTGCAGACTTTGCATAAAGCTTTTGCCGGGAATAAAGGCACTGAAACGTGCTGAGGCAGGGCCAGCAAAAGCAAAGATCAAACGGATAAGGAAATTGGTGGCAAAAATATAACCGATACTGACATGAAGTTCTTTTAAGCCAACTCTGGCTTCAATGCTGACAATGCCTATTTCTTTACTATAGAGCATCATTAAGCCAACGAGGATTAATGCAGTGACACTTAACACATTAATCCAGTGAAACCAGCGCACCGCTGGACTCCATGTGCTGTAATTTTTGTAGGCAGGTAGCATGTTAAATTTCCTTAATAGTCGCGAGCCCTTAGTTAAGCCCATACCGCTCGATGAGATTGGCCGGGTGCCTGCTGATCTTCATTCAAAGTGATTCTATAAAATTCGGAGGAGAGTATATTACATTATCCATATTAACTAAAATTCAGATTGTCTAAATAAACTAAACCCGGTCAAGGTATTGAGGAGAGAATAGACTATGATCCGGAGGTCCCGCGTAACAATGGCCTATGCTATTCTGGATTAAACTCAATCGATACAGGAGCTGACAGCCCATGAAAACCCTCGCTATACCGATGTTACTGTCACTGCTTGCTTCTGGGACGGCCCATTGCCAGCAAGTCAATATCACTCAGGATCTCGGGCAGTTTGAGGTTCAGCATGGTAAACAAAAGGTTACCATCGTCCGCAACCAGGATACCGGAGCCACCCTGGATACTGACTTCGCCCTGACCTCTCGTCCTTGTCCCCCTTTCTGTGCCCAGCCGATGCAGGTGTCGCCTGGAGTGAAGACGATCGGCGAGGTGGAACTGGTCAGATTCATGCAGACCCGCCTGGCCGATGATACCGGCGTGCTGGTCGATGCGCGCACCGAAGAGTGGTATAAACGCGGCACCATTCCAGGCTCCATTAACATTCCCTTCACCCACCTTCATCCAGGGCAGGGGGCCGATGATATTACCCTGGAGGATGCCCTGGTAAAACTTGGCATGACAGAGGGGGACAATGGTTGGGACTTCAGCCGGGCCAAATCTGTGGTGCTCTGGTGCAATGGCCCCTGGTGCGGCCAGTCACCCACGGCTATCCGGGGAATGCTGAGCATCGGTTATCCGTCCGACAAGATCCTCTACTACCGTGGCGGCATGCAGCTCTGGCAGGTATTCGGCCTCCCCGTAATCTACCCCGATGGGACACTCAAGTTCGATTGAGTAAGGCGGGAGTGGCACCCGTATATAGAGCGATCTGTAAGAGGGGGTAAGCAGGGCCTCTCTCACCTGACGTGGTCAATGGATAGGCGACATGCCCAAGAGAGGGTGTCGGTGGCAGGGACGCCACCGTCAACCCTACAGGGAAGTATTTACGGCATCCCTCGCTTGGGCATGTCGCCTATCCAACGTTCTCCTTAGTAAGTGAGCAGTATCCCTATCCTATCGTTCTGCTACAATTCGTTGCCCATGTTGAAGTTACGCCCATTTTTTACCTCTCTGGTGCTACCGCTCCTTCTCGCCGCCTGCACAAGCATCCCAACACAGAATATCCTTACTTCCGGAGACGGTTCTTCTTCCCTGGAAGGATATTCCAGTTGCCTCTTTTCTTCCTCCCGGATGACAGCGCCTGCCGCAACGGTATCTGGGAGCCTGGACCCCGCCTATATCGACCTGTTGGTCTGGAATATCTACAAGGGGCAGCTTGATGGCTGGTTACAGGACCTGGATGTCTTGAGCCGCGGCAGGGATCTGCTCTTACTGCAAGAAGTCAAACTGGACGGAGAGATACGCAGCATGCTGGCAGAAACTGTCTTTTACTGGCAACATGCCACTGCGTTTCGTTACTTGAAGATCAAGACAGGTGTCATGACAGCCTCTGTCGCAGCACCTCTATTCCATTGCATGTACCGGATTAGCGAGCCACTGATTCGTATTCCAAAGGCCGTGCTTGTTACCCGCTATGCCCTGACGAACAGGCAACA
>JAUUZT010000175.1 GCA_030589825.1 Dehalococcoidia bacterium | reverse complement strand
GCTAAGGCTCTATTTGGAGCAGAACACGTCAATGTCCAACCATACTCGGGTAGTCCTGCTAACATGGAGGTCTATCTTGCTTTAATGAAGCCTGGAGATACCTTTATGGGAATGATTCTGGGACAGGGAGGCCATATTACCCATGGGCATAAGGCATCTTTTACTGGCAAGTTATTTAATGCCGTGCAGTATGGAGTCAACCGTCATACCGAACTGCTGGATTATGATGAAATAAGGAAAATTGCATTGCAGGTAAAGCCTAAAATGATTGTTTGTGGTGCGACTGCTTATCCACGTGAAATAGATTTCAAGGCATTTAGCGAAATCGCAAAGGAAGTCGGGGCTATATCTATGGCTGATATTGCTCATATTGCTGGCCTTGTAGCTGGCGGTGCTCATAAGTCCCCTTTCCCGTATATAGATGTGGTAACAACAACGACGCATAAAACGCTTCGAGGGGCAAGGGGAGCAATAATAATGTGTAAACAGCAATTTGCTAAAGATATAGATAGGGCTGTTTTCCCTGGTATGCAGGGTGGCCCACATGAACATGCTATAGCCTCATTCGCTGTTTCATTCGGGGAGGCACTAAAGCCGGAGTTTAAAGAATATGCCAGACAGATTGTCAGCAACGCAAAGGCCTTGGCTGAATCACTGATAGCAGGCGGGTTCAGACTGGTAACAGGTGGCACTGATAATCATCTTATGCTTATAGACTTGCAGGATAAGGGCATCACCGGAAAAGAGGCAGAAAGGGTACTGGATACTGCGGGTATAACTACCAATGCAAATACTATTCCATTCGATACCAGAGCCCCCTTTGACCCCAGTGGAATCAGAGTCGGGACGCCAGCGGTAACCACTCGGGGGATGAAACAGGCAGAGATGAAACAAATCGGTCAGTTTATTACTCGGGCATTGGCAGCCAGAGAGGATAAGGATAAATTAGAGGCGATTAGAAGAGAAGTTAAACAGATGTGTCAGGCATTTCCTGTCTATTGACAACCTCTCACGGACAAGGGAAAGTTATCTGTAATAAATGCTTCCTAGCATAACATTGTACCTCGGATGATAACTGTGCTACCTTACTAATATGATGGTTCCAACAGTTTCTATAAATAAGAGAGAACAGGTGTAGAATGTTGTGGTTCAGTTAGACAATATATGGAAAATGGAGTGTGTGAGCTATGAGTTCGTTTGAAAAAAACTGGCAACGCTGGTTTCCAGAGCATAAAGATGTCGAAACGGTAAAAGGTAAAAATTGGCGTAATAGCAACAAGAAAATCCTCATCCCGATGCTGCTTTTCGTGATATTTATCATACTGAATGTGGGCAAGGGAATATATTCCGAATGGCTATGGTTCAATAGCCTGAGTTTTAGCAGCGTCTACGTTACAATTCTTAAAACAAAAGTATTGCTATTTTTCGCTGGGGCTGCGATTTTTATTGCCATCTTCCTGGGGAATCTGGCGTTGGCGGCTCGGCTATCACCAAAGGGGAAAACGGTTAAATGGCCATGGGAATTGCTGGAGGGGCAACAGGCAACATTTAAAGTTGCCATGATTTTGGGAATAGTATTTCTTGGTTATGTATTTGGGATGATAATCCAGGGTGAATGGGAACTTGTACTTCGTTTCTTTAATCGGCAGAACTTTGGTAGTGTTGACCCTATTTTCAATAAAGAGGTAAGTTTCTACGTCTTCTCGTTACCGTTTCTGCAATTATTGAAAAGCTGGCTACAGGGAACTTTTATAATAACCCTGCTCGGTAGTGCCGGAGTATATTTCCTCGGCTATGCAGGACAGAAGATGAAATTCGACTATGCCAGGCCTGTATTGGTTCATGCCTGTATCATGATTGCCTTTGTATTAGGCACCTTCGCTTTTGGTTATTGGCTTGGTATCTGGGATTTAGTATTCTCTGGACGAGGAGTGGCTTTCGGGGCCAGCTATACTGATATTCATGCCCAGCTACCGGCACAATGGATGCTTATAGTCGTAGTTCTGGTTTTCGCCGGCATATTGATTGTTGCTCTTGTAAAACGAAAACGACGATTGATAACCTATGGTGTTGCTATATGGATAGTAACCAGCATGGTGATAGGCGGGATTGTCCCTGGACTGGTACAGAGATTCCAGGTGCAACCCAATGAATTCGCTTTGGAGAAACCATATATTGAATACAATATCCAGGCTACTCGCGAGGCCTTTGCCTTAAATCGTATCGAGGAACAACCGTTTCCTGCAGAGGAAATGCCAACCAGTTTGGATGTCGCAGAAAACGAAGCTACGATTAATAATATAAGGCTCTGGGATCATCGTGCTCTAATAGATACATATAATCAAATACAGGCTATACGACTCTATTATGATTTTAATGATGTTGATGTAGACCGCTATTACATGGATGGCAAATATCAACAGGTTATGCTGTCAGCCAGGGAATTATCAGCGGATAAATTGGCTAGCGAGGCGCAGACATGGGTTAACCAGCGATTGCAGTTTACCCATGGCTATGGAGTTGCCTTAAGCCCTGTTAATGAAGTAACCACCGAAGGGTTACCTGTCTTGAAAATAAAAGATATTCCTCCTGTTGGCGATATTCCAATAGACGTACCACAGATTTACTTTGGCGAGAAAACGAATGATTATGTCATTGTAAATACGAATACCCAGGAATTCGATTATCCAATGGGCGACAGCAACGTTTATGGGGAATGGCAGGGAGAAGGTGGTGTCAGTATTGGGAGCTTACTGCAGCGGGGTATTTATGCCTGGCAGTTTGGCGATTTTAATATACTAATTAGTGGCGAGATTACTGCTGACAGTCGGATTCTGTATTACCGAAATATCCGTGAGAGGGTAAACCATCTGGCGCCATTTTTGCAACTTGATGATGACCCCTATATGGTAATTATGGATGGACGATTGTTTTGGGTACAGGATGCATATACTACTACCTCTAACTATCCCTATTCTGAACCTGGTGATGGTAAAATAAATTATATTCGTAACAGTGTTAAAGTGGTCACTGATGCCTATGAAGGTGATGTTACCTTCTATATTTCAGACCCTGATGACGCCTTGATAAAGACCTATCAGGAGATTTTCCCTGAACTTTTTGTATCTGCGGAACAGATGCCTGAGGCGTTACGCCAGCATGTTCGTTATCCTGAAGGGATGTTTACTATCCAGGCCAGGGTGTATCAGAACTACCACATGCAAGACGCCCAGGTATTCTACAATAAAGAAGATTTATGGACTTTTCCTAAAGAGGTATATTCCGGGGCAGAACAAATAATGC
>JAUUZT010000228.1 GCA_030589825.1 Dehalococcoidia bacterium | reverse complement strand
TGCACGTGCATTTTTTCCCTGAACCCGGCGTATCCAGACACAAAAATGCGTTGGAAACTGCACTGACAGCCCGCGAGCTTGGGATTGGTGGATTTGTACTTAAAAACCGTCTTTACCAGACAGCCCCTCTCGCCGAACTGGTTTCCCAATTAGTCCCGGGCATAGCGGTTTTCGGTGCCATTTGCCTTGATTATGAAAGCGGTGGCTTGAGCGTGCTTGCCGTAGAGGCAGCGGCAAAGATGGGGGCCAAGGTATTGTGGTTGCCAGTTTTCTCAGCTACAAATTCGAAATTTCTGGTAGAGCGTAAGACGGGAATCCTCATTCCAGGGGATGGCATCTCATTATTAGACAGTAATGGCAAACTGCTACCCGAAGTGGTTGACATCCTGAAAGTTGTCAAAGATTACAACATGGTGCTGGCAACAGGACATATATCCGCCAGGGAGATTCTTGTAGTAGTGGAGAAGGCCAAACAACTGGGTATCAGTAAAATAGTTATCACCCATGCCATGTCCGCTTATATCTCTGCGACAATCCTTACGCCCGACGAAAGACAGGGCCTGGCAAAAGCAGGAGCTTTCATTGAACACACAGCATGGGAAATCTCGCCAACAGGAGGAAGAGCTGACCCTGCGGAAGTAGTTGCAGCGATAAAGGCAGAAGGGCCAGCAAACTGTATCATGAGCACAGACTTTGGTGGACCACCACATCCATCTATCGGTGATGGTATAAGGCTACTCATCAGTACCATGCTTAAAAACGGGTTATCCCCTGAGGAGATTACCCGCATGGTCAAACTGAACCCTGCCAAGCTGTTAGGACTCAAGACTGAAAAATAGCAACGAGCTATCTGCTGCGCCGCGGAATTATAACACTACTTCATCAGGGCTTTCGCCTCTTCAACAACGGGACGAAGTTTTTCCACATTCCCATTTGTTACGTAGCCCAGGCCGAAGTATTGATACCCAATCTTCGCCAGCTCTGCATAACCTTTTGGAGAAAAACCACCAGCACCACATATCTTTCTTGCTGTCTTGCATATCCCGGCAATCTTCTTCAGTATATTCTGTATAATATCGCTATTAAGCAAGTCCCCACGGAATGAATCCGGGTTGATACGCCCTGTCTTAAAAGCAATATCAATAGTCAGGTCATGAGCACCCACCAGCGTGCCGGTGACACCCTCCAGGTCCAGTATCTGGGGCAGGTTACTTAATCCTTCCAGGCTCTCCGTCATGGGAAACAGCAAGGTATTTTCGTTAACATATTGCAGCATCTGCAGCAGGTGCATCTCGGCTGGTTTCTGTCCATCAAGCAAATAAGGGCTCATACCCAGGCCCGCTCCTCTATTTCCTATGGGTGGAAAGTAAGATTCACGAACACCATAGATTGTCTCCTCTACCGTGTTTACCCGCGGCAGCATCATTGCATTGATGCCACTATCCAGATACGACCTGAAATTACTCGTTTTCTCCTCAGCCCTCATCATGACAGGCAACTCATTTTCCCGACAAGCACGTATATATCGATAGATAGTCTCTTTGCCTAACAGAGAATGCTCGTTGTCCAGCATTATCGAATCCACCCCAAACTCTTTAACAATGCTGACCGTCTTTTCGGGGTCATTGCCGGGACCCATTGCCAGGGAAAACATCCTCTCTCCGGCTTCAATCCTCTGCTTGTATTCTTTGCCTATGTTCATTTTCATATCAATCCACCTCCTTTATATGATGAATCATTATGTCAATATAACAGGTGTTTAATCCCTTATAAAAGAAATCTCTACTTTATCTCTGCTTGAAATCTCCTCAACTTCGCCTGGAATCCAGGTTTCTCCCACACCTGGCAGTTGGGTGAAGCCTTCGGCAGCTCTCCCCGTATGACCTGAGATATCTGCTCAACCAGCTCATTTATCATATTACTACGTATTTCCTCCGTGTGCCCTAATGCATGAGGAGCAACGATTATATTATCCATCTTGAGCAGCGGATTGTCGATGGGCGTTGGCTCCTTTTCAAAAACATCTATGCCAGCACCACGAATCCAACCCTCCTTGAGCGCCCTGATTAGCGCCGCCTCGTCAACTATAGGTCCGCGCGCCGTGTTTATCAGGAAAGCAGTATTCTTCATCTTTTTAAATTCTTTCTCACCAAGCAGTCCACGGGTACTTTTATTCAACGGACAGCTTATATTAACGAAGTCCGATTCAGTCAGCAGTGTATCCATATCCACCAGCTTGACATCAACATCAGCAAGGGCAGACTCCTCAATATAGGGGTCATAGGCGATATGCCTCATACCAAAGGGTTTTGCCAGGCGGAACATATCATGTCCGATATTTCCGGTGCCGATAGAGCCAAAGGTCTTGCCCTCCAATCCATAGCCATCATAGTCTTCCTTTTCAGCCCAGCGACCCTCACGAGCCAATTTGTCTTTAAGCATCAGGCGCATGTTCAGCGCCAGTAGAAATGTGATGATGGTCACTGCCATCGGGCGACGAACCGCATTGGGGGTGATGGTAAGCATTACATCAGCAGCAGTTACTTCTGGGACATTAACCGCATCGTAACCCACTCCACAACGATGTATGGAGATAAGCCGGTCATTTCCCGCGAGG
>JAUUZT010000115.1 GCA_030589825.1 Dehalococcoidia bacterium | reverse complement strand
ATCTAACACGATTGTTTAAGAACGGAATATTTACCGAACTCTATTCCATTTTACCTGCCTATACCCCTACAAACTGGGCTACTATGTTGACTGTAGCTCGTGCTAGTACCCACTCTATACTGCTGAAGGAAATCTGGAAAGAATAATGAATGTAATAGTAAGCAATGCTTTATTAAAGAGACTTTATGACGCGGCTTATATGCAGCGATGGAATGATAAAATACGCCCTGTAGAACTAACAGAACTGGATAAGCAAGCTCATAAGATGATTATTGCCTATATGCTTGGCAAATTTGAAGAAGATGATGGCAATTTTAACTGGATCAAAGTGATTGAGGGAGGATTATTTGAATTCCTGCAACGACTGGTTGTCACGGACTTGAAGCCACAAGTATTCTACAAGATTAAAGAAGACACAGATACCTACCGCAAATTAAATGACTGGGTATACAAGCAATTAATACCTATTATTTCTCCGTTAGGAAATAATTTTTGCAAAAGGTTTCAGCAGTATTTTATTAATCCCACTGATACTGTAGAAAAAAGAGTATTAAGTGCAGCTCATTTCTATGCCACTAAGTGGGAATTTAATATCATTGAGCGTTCTGATCCAAATGGCTATGAAATGGAAGAAATCAAGGCAGATCTTCAAGCACAGCAGGAGCAGTACTACGACGTGAAAGGAATTAAAAACCTTGCGCAGTCAACAAATCTCAGGAATTTTATCGACCTATGCGGTCTACTCAGGTTCCAATTAAGATGGAGTAGAGTACATAGAGTTCCCAAAACATCTGTGCTTGGACATATGTTAATCGTTGCTATAACCACATATCTATTTTCTCTTCAAATAGATGCATGTCCCATGAGATGTTATAACAATTATTTTACAGGATTATTTCATGACTTACCTGAAGCTCTCACCAAGGACATTATTTCCCCTGTTAAACATTCTATCAGAGGACTCAGTAGCCTTATTAAAAAATATGAAAAAGAGCAAATGGAGGAGAAGGTATATCCACTTATTCCTGAAAGCTGGCACCCCGATATAAGAATGTTCACTGAAAATGAATTTAAAAACCAGATTACAGTAGAAGGTAAAATCAAGGTTGTTAATCTCAGCAATATCAATAAACACTTCAATAGCGATGAATTCAAACCAAGAGATGGAGAATTGGTTAAGGCAATAGATGAACTTTCGGCATTTCTTGAGACTTACCTTGCCAGGGAAAATGGTATGGTGTGCGACGAACTTAAGAACGCCGAAGCTGATTTAAGGAGAAATTCTAAACAACGATACGTTGGTCCTATTAACTTCGGGGAAATCTATGCATCTTTTAAATAAATGATTATTTATGTCTAACAAATTCAAGACAAATCACAATCAAATTTCAGAGCAGTTTTTATGGTAAGATCCGAGCTTCCATTAGTAGCTATTACCATGGGAGACGCATCAGGTATTGGTCCTGAAGTTGTAACGAAAGCTCTCCAATCTAAATACATCCACGAGATCTGCCAGCCCCTGGTAATAGGAGAATCTTATATTATGCAGAAGGCAATTAATCTTGTCGATAAAACAATGTCTTTAAACTGCGTACATACAGTAAATGAAGTTAAAGCTTTACCATATTCTATAAATTTACTTGATATGAAAAACCTCGATATTAGTGAAGTTCTCATAGGGCAAGTTTGCTCTGTTTGTGGTAAGGCTGCAATAGAATTTATAACTCAAGCCGCCCAGCTTGTCATTGAAAGAAAAGCTTGTGCTATGGTAACCGCACCAATAAACAAGAAATCAGTAAAGCAAGCTGGTTATGGAGATATAGGTCACCTTGAATTTCTCGCTCATCTTACAGGAGCCACTGAATATGCCACTATGCTAGTATCTGGACCTCTCCGAGTTGTGCATCTTACAACTCATTACTCATTAAAGGAAGCCTGTAACATGGTAACCCATCGATTAATCCTGGATAAGTTAAAGCTAATTCAGCAGACATTTTCAACATGGGGTATTAGCAATACTAAAATCGCTGTTGCAGCACTCAATCCTCATGCCGGTGAAGGAGGCTTATTCGGTCGCGAGGAGATAGAGGAAATTATACCAGCCATAATAGATGCTAAATCATTGGGGATAGAAGTATATGGGCCTTTTCCTGCTGATTCAATATTTAACCGCGCAATCAACGGGGAATTTGATGTGATTCTTGCCCTGTATCACGATCAGGGTCATATTCCAATAAAAGTTTATAATGTTGAGAATAGTATTAGTATTGCACTTGGATTACCTTTTATACGTACATCAGTAGATCATGGTACTGCTTTCGATATCGCTGGTAAAGGAATAGCAAACTCTCGTAGTCTTGAGGAAGCAATAAAGGCGGCTGTAATTCTTAGTGAAAAGGGTCAATTACCAGATTAAAATCATTAGAATTGTCCAATAGTACCTTTACTGTATTACCTCGTTTTGCATAGGCACACACAATAATTAATTGACCTCTTGTTCATCAATAAACCAATATTGCTAGTTAATTACCAGAGGTAATAATGTCCATTTCGCTTCACTACTTGCGCTGGAATATCAAAGAGTTGAGAAAGTAATGCAGAAGTGAGGATCTTCTCTTTTACCCCATCTTCAACAATCATTCCATTTTTAATCATGATAACGCGTTCAATCTCAGGTATGATATCTTGAAGATGATGTGTAATCATAATAATGCTGGTGCCTGCCGTAGCTATTTTTCGTAATACTTTATGAAGTTCAGAGCTAGCTCTTAAATCAAGACTTGATGTCGGTTCATCCAAAACTAATGCCTCAGGTTCATGTACTAGTGCTCTTCCTATAAGGACACTGCGTGTCTCTCCGCTTGACATCTGGTTAAGTTTTCGCTCAGCCAGATGTTCTATTTCCAATAGTTTAAGTACTTCTTTAACTTTTTCTTTCATACGCAATTCAATATGTTGAAACCGCCATATCCTTGAACTATTAAAAAAACCGGACAAAATTACTTCAGACCCCAAGATTTCCCTTGCATGGTTGTCAAGCAAGTCACCTGACACTATTCCCAGGAAAGACCTCAATTCAAATACATTCCATCTATCTTTTCCCAATATACGTAGATATGATTCTTTTTTACCCATATATGGATACAAATCTCTTGTAATAGTCTTGATTAGAGACGATTTACCGGAACCATTCGGCCCAAGTATTGCGATGTGTTCTCCCAATTCAATAGAAACATTAATGTTTTTTAACACTATTCGCCCACTTCGCATCACGGAGATATTTCTATATTCAATTAATGGAGGATTCTTCACAGAAGACGATATTAATCTCGAGTTTTGTTTCTCATTTCCCGATTTAGTTTCAGGTTTCATCTAAATTATTCTTTATCCTCTCTGCCACAATACATGCTTCTTCATAGTTTAAATGTTGATTTATTTCTTACAAGTTATTAGTTATTAATTCGCTAAAATATGATTTAACTAAATTAGTTGTTATCAACCTATATCATCTTATTATAAAGCATCAACTTCCAATATTACATTTATAGCTACATTTATGTTAAAATTTACGTATTATGGCTAGAATTGATGGTAGAGATAATGATGAACTCCGCCCAGTGGAGATAACACTTAGTTACCAAAGTTTTGCTGAGGGCTCTGCATTAATTAAACTAGGTAAAACAATAGTGCTATGCTCAGTGAGTATGGAAGAGAGAGTACCTCATTTTCTTAAGGGAAGTGGCAAGGGTTGGGTAACTGCTGAATATGCAATGTTGCCCCGTTCAACACTAACTCGTACACCACGTGACAGGGCGGGAGGAAGAAACCAAGAAATCCAGAGGTTAATTGGTCGGAGTCTCAGGGCAGCTACCAATATGGCTGCTTTGGGTGAGAGAACATTCTACGTGGACTGTGACGTATTGCAAGCGGATGGTGGTACAAGAACAGCTGCAATTACTGGTGGGTTTGTAGCTCTATACCAAGCATTTCATAATCTTAAGAAGCAAAGGATTTTACCCTTTCTACCGATACAATCCACTATTGCTGCCACCAGTGTCGGTATTGTGGGTAATACCACATTTCTTGATCTTTGCTATGAAGAAGATTTCCGTGCCGAGGTTGATT
>JAUUZT010000208.1 GCA_030589825.1 Dehalococcoidia bacterium | reverse complement strand
CTATTGCTGAATTTATGACAGAAGAAAATAATATAATACAGAGGGTTAAAGAAAAAGCATGTGAGAATGATAAATATGGTGGTTGCTCACAGGCTGTTTTAGAGGCTTTGCAGAACGAGTTTGGTATAGGTAATTTGATTACCTTAAAATCGGCGACCGCACTACCAGGTGGTGGTGGTTGGCGTGGTGAAACATGTGGTGCACTTTTAGGTGCATTAATGGCACTAGGTATTGTTATTGGCAGGGATAATCTTGAAAATACCGATAAATATCTATACACCATGGAAATTTCCAAGGAAATAATTACGGAGTTTACGGTAGAATTGCAGGTAACATTTGGTTTAAAGAATAATTTAAAAAATACCTTATGCTGGAATATTCAAGAAAATATATTTGGAAGATCATATGACCTGGCAGATAAGGCTAACAGGCAAGCGTTTATTGATGATGGGGGTCGTACTAAAAAAGGTTGTGGTACTACTTGTGCAATAGCCGCAGGAGTTGCTGCAAAAAAACTACTGGAACTAGATAAAACATACTATATAAAAAGTCTCTAAAAAATAATTAAAATATTTAATAAATAAGGAGAAAATATATGATGGATTTGGAACAAATGCATAAGGATGCAGAAGAATTGGAAAGGCGTATGAGATTACAGTCTTATCCTATAGCAATAAAACTAATTAAAACTGAGGCAGATATACCCAATGAAGCAAGAAGGCCAAAAAGAGATGAAAATCATCAATATGACCTTTGCCAGGCATTCTCCATGTCACGCAGAAATGGCGATACAATAGCTATGTTGAAGGAAGATATGTGGTGTTTTGAGCCTGTGGTGGGATATGGTCTGGCGGAAGCTCCTCAATCTTTCATGGATGGTGACAATCGTTACCCAAGAGATGTAGAAACACCGGAGGCTGGGCAGCATTATGCAGAGCAATTTCCTAAATTAGAAACAGGTAAATATTTAGGCGTGCTATCTGCGCCTTTAACCACAGCCAGTTTTGAACCTGATGTTATCACAATTTATTGCAATTCTACCCAACTGGTCATATTGCTTATGGCGAAAGAATATAGAGATGGATATAATTTACCAACTGCCCTTTCGGGACATGCTGCTTGCGTATATGGAATAGTACCAGCGATAAAAAACAGGGTATATCAGGTTGGAGTACCTTGTAGAGGCGATCACGGTGTTGCCATGGCTGGTGATGATGAATTGCTTTTCACAATACCTGTAGAGAAATTTGATGATTTCATGTTAGGCCTTAGGAAAATTGCTGAAACTGGAACGAAGTTACCTTTGGTTCGTAGAATGAAACCTGAACGTAAACTTCATGAAAGCTATGCTAAGATAGGTCGACTTATGGGAATGGACGTCGAATAAAGCAAGGTTAAGCGATGTCGCGCCGGAGAAGTTTCATTGAGTCTTGGACTTCGTCCATAGTTCTTATAGCAATGGCTTCGGCGCGCTTCGCACCATCAGCAAGTACTTCCCTCACATATTCCGGCTTAGATACTAAAATTGAACGTTTTTCCCTGAAAGGGGCAAACTCATTGGAAATATTATTTGCAAGGAGTTTCTTACAATCAACACAACCAATACGGGCATTACGACAATCTGATGATATTTCCTCTATCGTATTTAAATTAGAAAAAACTTTATGTAAACTATAAACATTACATTTATCAGGATGGCCAGTGTCAGACCGATAACGTCTTGCAGGGTCTGTAACTGCTGTCATTACACGCTGTAATATCTCTTTAGGAGTAGATATGATTTCAATGTGATTATTGCTACTTTTACTCATTTTTTGTATTCCGTCTAAACCAACAATTAATGGTGAAGAGGTAAGTTTCCCTTGTGGCTCAGGGAATACATTTCCAAAATGTAAATTGAATCTACGTACAATTTCACGTGCTAGTTCAATATGCGGTAATTGATCTTCTCCAACAGGTACCACTTCTCCTTTATAAAGAGCAATATCAGCAGCCATAAGTACCGGGTACCCTACCAAACCGTAGTTAACGTTTTGTGGTTGCATTTTTACCTTTTCTTTAAAAGTGGGAACACGTAACAACCAATTCAAAGGAGTTAACATTCCAAATATAGTGCTAAGCTCCATAACTTGTGGTACATGTGACTGAACGAAGAGTATACTCTTCTGTGGGTCAATACCAGCCGCAAGCCAATCAAGTACCATCTCGTGAATATCTTCTTGAAGACTTTCAGTGCTTTCAATAGTAGTAAGCGCATGAATATCAACGATACAATATACACACTCATAGTTATCTTGAAGAAGAAGCCAGTTTTTTATAGCTCCAAGATAGTTACCTATATGCTGTTTGCCGGTAGGACGGAATCCGGAAAATACACGTTGTTTCATTTATTTAGTGTTAAATTTTATCATGTAAGGAGCTTAGCTAACAAGGTTATTATAATCAAGTAATTTTATAGCAAAAGTGAAACTTTAAAACTAAGAGATTTAGTTAGTTATATTTCTATCAATTATCATATCGGCAAGCGGAATTCTCTCTGACTTAATTGTCCCAATGGCAGTCCAGCCGACAGCAATATGCATAGCTACCTCCATGTAATCAGGCAACCCATATAACTTCTTAAACTTCGCTCCTGTATCTTCTGTTAACTCAGTCTTTACCAGTTTGGATAACCAAACTGCACCCAAGCCCAGGGCATGAGCCATTAACAGCATATGATCACCTGCCGCTGCCGCGTCAAATCCTGCATTGTGTGGGACGAACCTGTCTTGATAAACTATTTGAGGAATTCTGGTGTCATAGCATATGACTATTATAACGGCATTCTTAGTAGAAATATCGCTCCATATCATCTCGGCTTCTTCAGAACCCTTAATCACGATAAAGCGAATTTCATCAAGATTGCAGCCG
>JAUUZT010000020.1 GCA_030589825.1 Dehalococcoidia bacterium | reverse complement strand
TTGATCCAATATTTTATTAGCTGCCAGGGATGATTTGTTAGCGGTCAATGTTTGCAATTCCTTGTCGTCGGTTCAATATCCATTAAATTGATTGTATTTCAACAGATGGCTTCTGTCAACAGATTTCAGGTAAAAGATATTTGAAAATAACGTATAACATATTACTAATGGGGCAGAACTTACATTGGCGAGAGGCGGTATCGTTGTTTAAAGAGTGTCAGGTAGTATATAATATAGAAGTTAAGTGACATCCTTTAATTAACTGACGCAGAATGAACTCCAGAAACCATTAAGTGATATTTTTTTGTAGTCATAAGTAAGGGAAGATTCAAAGGAGGAGTTAATGAGTTCAAAGGTATATCAGCTTACAATGCCAAAGAAGATTAGATTTGGTGTAGGAGCTTTAGAAACGCTATCTGGTGAACTAAGTAATTTGGGAACTAAGACCGCTTTGGTAATTACTGATGCTGGGGTTAATAAAGCTGGTCTAATTGAACCGATTAAGGAACAGCTAGACAAAGCGGAGGTTACGGCGACTGTTTTTACTGGAGCTGAGCCTGAACCGACATTATCCAAGTTGGATATTATCGCTGATGAATATCGAAAGAAGAGATTTGACATACTGTTGGGTGTGGGAGGAGGCTCGAGTATAGATACAGCTAAAGGGCTTTCTGTATTGATGACTCATGGGGGGAGAGGAGTTGATTATCTTGGAATAGATAAGGTTCCAGGACCATGTATACCTGTGATCGCCATACCTACTACTGCAGGAACTGGTAGTGAGGCAACGAATATTGCTATTTTTGGGGATACAGATAGGCAGCTTAAATTGGCGATAGTAAGTCCATATGTTTTTGCTCGTTTGGCACTTGTAGATCCTGCTCTAACATATGGATGTCCTGCTAACGTCACTGCTGCTTCAGGATTAGATGCGCTAGTTCACGCTATCGAATGTTATACTGGGAAAAAGGCAAATACAGTTACTGATGCGCTGGCATTGGAAGCAATAAGCCTTGTTTCTGGAAGCCTAAGAACTGCCGTAGCTGATGGTTCGAATGAAATGGCGCGTAATCATATGTCTGAGGCAGCGATGCTAGGTGGTATCATGATAGTTAATTCTGGAGTAACAGCTGTTCATGCATTGGCTTATCCTCTGGGTGCGCGTTTTCATGTACCTCATGGGGTTGCAAATGCTCTATTGTTACCACATGTTATGGAGCAGAATTTCTGCTCTGATCTTGATAAATTTGCTACGATTGCGAGAACAATGGGAGAAGAGACTGATGGATTGTCTCTTAGAGAAGCAGCCATGAAAGCGATTGTGGCGGTTAAGGAACTTTCTGGTGATGTTGGAGTTCCTCAGAGGCTACGAGATATAGACGTGCCTCAGGAAGCGTTGGAAGATATGGCAGTGGCTACTATGGATGTGACCCGCCTGATGTCCAACAACCCGAAGGAGCTTAGCCTGGACGATGTCCGTGCTATATGGAAGGCTGCCTGGTAGCAATCTGTTTGTAGTCCTTGAATAATTACAGCTTACGTCAGGGCGAATGCCCTAACAATTGCTTCATATAATATCGCTTGGTTTTGTACTGCGGCGCAGGTATTTGAAGACTTCAATGCTTGTTGCGGTGAAGGGAACAATCAGGATTATTCCCCAGATTCCGGCAATATAAGCACCTAGTACAAGTAATACAAGAGTGATAGCAGGATGTATCCGCAGATAATGACCGTGAATTCTGGGAACCAGAAAATTGTTTTCAAACAACTGAATTCCCAGAAAGAATAATGCTACCCATAAAGCTTTATCAGGTACGGTGGCAAGGGCCACGAAGAAAGCTATGGCACCTCCTATCCATGGTCCCAGTATAGGTATGAGTTCGGTTATCCCTGCAATAATACCAAGCGTTGGAGCAAAGGGTACTTTCATAATGAATAAAACCAGGAAGCAAGCGTAACCTACTACAAAGCCAAGCAGTAATTGAGCACGGATGTATCTTCCCAATATCATCTCAATAATACGGGTAATGTTTTTAATATGTTCGGCAAGCCATTGTGGTATGGCCGAGTAAAAATCTTTGCTCAGTTTCTCTGAGTCCTTTAAAAGGTAAAAGAGGAAGATAGGAATACAGACAAGACTTAGAAGAGGGTTGAAGATGTTTGGAAGGGATAAAATACCTCCTCTGAAGACGCCCTGTATGGAACTGGCCAGAGAGGAACTTATATCTGTGATGAGATCATCCATCTGCTGCTGTAATGCAGGAGGCAACATTTTACGAATACCTTCAGCCCATTCATTTATGACCCCTATACCAGATGAAACGAACTGCGGTGCGTTTTCTACCAGTGATGAGAAGGTTCCAATAAATATATCTACGATGAGGAATATGATAAGCCCCACCAGAGTGAAAATAAAGGCAATAAAAAGGACTATCAGAATTATATGCTTGGCATTCCGTAACCTGTCGTTCTGTGGAAGTTTTCCCTCTGCCAATCTAAGTACTGGTAACATCAAGTAGGCTAGAACAAGAGCGATACCGAAAGGAAACAGGGCTTGTCTTAAAGTCCATAGCAGTACACAAAATAGTACTAGACCTGTTACAAGAGATATCAGGCGCCATTGCTTTTTAATAAAGTCGTTTGCTGTACTCAATGTATCTCATATATATATGGCAAACCAAACTTATTAATGAACTGGTTTGCCTATCAATTAACAGATTCCTATAGAATTACTCAGTATAACCTGTTCAACAGTTTTCGTTTACTACTGCCTGGAAAGTCTATCGGATAGCTTAATTTTCCTTGGCATGAGCTTTGGACTTCTCTACAGCATCGGATGTTACATCCTTGACGTCTTCATAGGTTTCGGTAACAACCTCTCTTACATCATCAGCCATTTCGGATGTTCGCGCTCTGACTTTTTTTGCTCCTTCCCGTACTACCTCTCTAGTTTCCTTGCCAGGTAGAGGAGCAAAGAGAAAGCCAATTATAGCGCCGACGATGATGCCCATTATAAAGCCTGTGCTGAGTCCGGAGACTTGATTTTTATCCATCGTGTTTTCCTCCTTCTTTTTTTCTGAATGTTTTGTTAATGGATTCGCATACTTTACTTATACCATGAATGAAAGTTCCCATCTCCGCGAAGGGGGTGATAATTTTCTCTCGCAAAATGGAACTTATATCTCGAACATTATTAGAAGTAGCTTCCAGTGAATGTAGTACAGACTTGGATTTACGATATACAGTAATCACTAAGACTGTAAAAAGTACGAATACAATAATTGCTAATATACCTGAGATACAGATAATTAAATCCCTGAACCAAGCTATATCCATTATTGCCACCTCCATTGATAATACTTTATAGAACCATTGTAGCATTTATTTGCAGTCTGTAAAGGGCTATGATAGCTACCTGAAAAAGGAATAGTACGGTTATTTGATAGACAATGATATTATTACCCATAATCAGTAGAAAAAGTGTTTTATCAAGCAGAATTTATAATATCAAGGAGGCTGATATGAAAATTCAGAATTATCGTCAGGTAAAGGGTAAGGAAGAATTGCCGGGGGTGGTGATGCATGTCGTGGCTGGTCCTGATGAAGGGGTGCCTAATTTCGTCATGCGTGTCTTTGAACTGGAGCCGTCAGGGGCAACCCCATTTCATTCCCACCCATGGGAGCATGAGGTTTTTATTGTATCAGGTAAAGGTATTGTCAAAGGGGAGCAGTCAGAAACACCGTTGAGTGAAGGAGATGCTATCTATGTTAAGCCTGGCGAAAAACACTGTTTTAATAATGCAGGGAATGATGTTTTTCGATTTGTTTGCCTGGTACCGTTGATTGATGGCAAAATGCCCGGTTCGCTTTCATCAAATACTACATCGGGCTAAATATTAAGGTTTCCTGTTTGTACTACAAGCCTTGTTAAATTATGGTAATAAGATTTGTGTAACATAGCATGTTGCTAACGCCAGATTTTGGTGAGTCCACCATCAACAAGCAAGGCTGCACCGTTGATGTATTTTGCTTCATCTGAGGCGAGGAACAGTGCTGCATAGCCAACGTCCCATGCTTCTCCCTGCTTTCCTGTAATACACATGGTATCTCTTGTTTCCATTGCCTTCTCGATGTTTCCACCGTAAGAGTCCAAAATGGTGGCTGCTACCAGGGGAGTATTCATAAGCCCAGGTAATATGGCATTTGCCCGTATTCCTTTAGCTGCATATTGGATAGCTATTTCCCTGGTTAAGGCAACGACTCCTGCCTTTGCTACTGCATAGGGAGTGCTGATGCAGCTTGGCAAGGTTCTTATGGCATTTAGCGATGAGATGTTTATTATGGAACCACTTTCCTGTTTTTGCATATATGGTAGTACGTATTTTGTAGTTAGAAACATGCTTTTTAAATTTACATTCATTACCCTGTCCCATATTTCTTCAGTTGTTTCTACTACTCCGCCTGGTATCTCGATACCGACATTGTTATGAAGAATATCAATTTTATTATAAAACTTAATGCAGTTATCCACTATACTTTTGCAATCGTTGGGAATAGTAACATCAGCCTGGAAGGTGAATGAGTTACCACCTTCTTCTTCAATAATGTGTTTGGTCTCCTCGGCTGCTTCAATATTGCGGTCAACGAGCATAACTATGGCTCCCTCACGGGCATAGAGGATAGCCGAGGCTTTACCATTTCCAATTCCTGGACCTATAGAGCCAGCACCGGTGACAATAGCAACTTTCCCTTTTACACGATTTCCCATTGTTATCCTCCCTTGCCTTGAGCATAATTCAATGTATGCGGTGAAATACTAGCACCTGTTAGTATGGCTATCAACTATATATAACGATTAAAACAATTAACGAAAATACATCTTTTATTAATAATAGTATAAAGCAACATGTTAATATCGGTGTATAATTAACTCTCCTCTGTTAGAATAATAAAGATAATTAGCAATCAAACAGTGAAACTATTATCTGTTCTCTCAATTATTTTCAGAATGCAATCGGCGTTGTTTTGTGATAGAGGAGTGTGTTTTGTATCAAGTTGGAGCTATAAATATCGTTGCCTAAAAAAATAAGCTTAAAAAAAGGATTCAGGGATTGGGGAGGGGGTACTGCTGCCTTCTTTGGCTTTACTCATGGCAGTCATGACATGGTTATTGGCCTACTGGTTGGATTGCTACCCGTTATTCGAGATTCTATGGGGTTAAATTATTTGCAGACAGGATTGCTAATCTCTGCTTTTACCATTACCTCAGGTATATCACAGTTCTTTGGTGGCTGGCTTGCTGATAAATTCACCAGAAGAAGGATTATTGCAATTGGGATGGGGGGAGTTGGACTAAGCGCCATAGCCATTGGTTTTAGTCCTTCATATAGCATCATGATGGGTATGTTAGTTGTGATGGGCATATTTTCAGGTGGATATCATCCATCTGCAACGCCGATGTTTACAAGCTATTTTGAAAAATCAAGGCATGGGAGAGTGATTGCTATACACATGCTGGGAGGGAGTATTGGTTTCAGTGCCAGTCCTGTTCTTGGAGGTATAATTGCAAATGCGATTGGTTGGCATTATGCGTTTTTTATACTTCCTGTACCTGTACTGGTAGCTACCTTTTTAATAATATTCAAGTTTAAAGAGCGGAAACGACTGGATATCGATATAGAATCTAGAATAAATGTCAACTCAAAAAAACCAGACAGCTTTGATGTTGAAAAGAAAAAGGAAAACAGAATACTACAAATTGCACATGCCCTTCGTCCTATCGCTCCATTAACAATATTGGCAATTCTATTTCAATTTGTGGCTGGCGCTGCCATGGCTTTCATTGCCATATATCTTGTTGATAAGCACGGAATTAGTTCAGTTCATGCTGCCATGTGGTTAGGTATTGTAAGAGGTGGGGGAATAGTTGGCAGCCTGCTGGGTGGATGGCTTTCCGATAGATGGGGACGGAGGGATGCTTTAATACTGGTGCTGGTTGTTACTGGGCCAGCACTGTTTCTGGCGACCAGATTGTCATTTGGAGTGGGACTGATAGCAGTATTGTTGCTACTTGGATTATTGATGAATATGAGGCAGTCAACCATGCAGCCATTACTTGTGGCATATACACCACCAACTTTGATGGCTACAGTATTTGGTTTCTATTTCGGGCTTAGTATGGAGGGTTCCAGCCTGATACAGCCTGTAGCCGGATACTTTATGGACATTGTTGGAATAAATAGCGTTTTTAATTTCATATCGATTCTTGCACTTTGCCTGTCGCTATTTGCGTTGCTACTGTGGAAAAAAACACGTCTCAATCAAACGTAAAATGATAGAGGTAACTATATATTAATTGTGAGATGTCTTTAATGATGCTTTGCTCTCTTGATTGTGGCATCCTTGTAGACTTTGGCTAAACTTCTACCGTGCAAAGGCATCTTTTTTTGCTTCTTTACTCGACGTGCTTCGCGATTTTCCTGCCTGCTTTCTTTCAAGATTCACCATTTGACTTCGTATGAATCAAGTGCAAGGTTAATAGTTTCCTGAAAAGAGCTAATTGTTTCCTGGGACACAATTTCTTCATCAATACTAATAAGCATCTGTGTTTCACCAGAAGGGGTTCCTGTAATATGAACGCTGCCACAATCTTTCTGCTCAGCTCTTGTTTTTAAACTAAGAGTGACACGTGATTGTGTTGCTCCGCTGGGTAAAGAATAGGTCTGCAATCTCTCTTTTCCTGCTAATATTCCTTGCTGTTGTAGAAGGTCACGTATCTCATCGAGAAGCATCTCAGCATTGATGTCTTTATATATCTTTTTGAATTGACTTGTCATTTCATCCTCCCAAGAACTTAAGAATAATTATAGCATTTAAGATATTGTTATGCTCGCTGAAATTTTATCCTTCGATATTCCTTAAATACACTACTGATGCTATAATCTATAACTAATATGAAAAAAGAGCTAATGGACATCCTTGTTTGCCCTGTTTGCAAAGGAGAGTTACAACTAAGTATTGAGACTCAGGAGGATGAGGAGGTTATCGCTGGCTTACTATACTGTCCTAAATGTCAGCATTCCTATCCCATTGAGGACTCAATTCCTAATCTGTTGCCACCGGAATAACATTAACGCTGGACTACTGGTTATATGATACACCGGTTGAAGGAGATTCCCATACCTCTACGTGTGTCAGGGTAACTGGCAGGCCTAAGAACTGAGGCAAGAGTTCATTGTAAATGGTGGTGGCGATGTTCTCACATGAAGGTTCTATAGTATCAAATGGGGCTATTTCATTTAGGAATGCATGGTCATATCGAGCAAGGGTTTCTCTCAGAGACTTTTTTAACAGGGCAAAATCGTAAGCCAGTCCATTTTGTTGAAGTTTTGCTGTCTCCATACGAATTACCACTTTGAATCGATGCCCGTGCGTATTCTCGCACTTGCCATGATAATCACGTAAAAGATGAGCAGCATCAAAATGTTCCTCTACAAATAATTGGTACATCAGTAAACCTCCTTATTGAATAAACGTACCCCTTCCTGTCCTGATATTTTGTGAGCTAACTCGGCAATACTTCTTCCCAGTTCAGGGTGTACCAGTTTTGGAGTGATCTCTGCCAGAGGAATGAGAACGAAAGCACGTTCAACGAGGCGAGGATGTGGTATAGCCAATTTTTTTGTGTTAATGATTATATTGTCATAAAAGAGGATGTCGATGTCGATGATACGGGGTGCGTTACGAAAACTTGGTTTTCTGCCTAATATTTTCTCTATTTGTTTTATCGATCTAAGTAAATCAACCGGTTTCAGTTTAGTTGAGACCTGGCAAACCATGTTGAGGAAGGATGACTGTTTTTCGTAGCCTATTGGCTTAGTTTCATATATGGAAGAAGTTTTAATTAACCGGGATTCCTGATTAATAAGCGATAATGCCTTAAGAAGATTTATTTCCCTCTCCCCTATATTTGATCCTAATCCAAGATAAGAGATAGCCATTTTAGCTATGTCCTCTGATGATAGCATCGCTTATCCTACAGACACGAAAAGATTCCTTAATATCGTGTACCCGAATCATATCAATGCCACTGACGATACCAATGGTTGTAGTAGCCAGTGTGCCTTCCATGCATTGTTCAGAGGGCAAGTTTAATATAGAGCTTATCATTGATTTGCGAGAACTGGCTAAGAGGATTGGCTTTCGCAATACCTGTAGTTCATCAAGACGGCCCATTAGTTCTATGTTTTGCTCTTGTGTCTTGCCAAAGCCGATTCCAGGGTCAATAATAATATTTTCTGGTAGTATTCCGGCCTTGAGGGCTTTCTCTATACTCTGCGTCAGACTGGAGAGTACGGTAGAGATGATGTCAGGAAAGATAATATCATGCTTAGGGGAGATATCCCGCTGGTTACTCATCAGGATAATGGGTACTCCTTTTTTAGCTGCAAGCTCTGCAAGGAGTGGCTCATGTTTTAGTCCCCAGATATCGTTTATCATATTGGCTCCTGTCTCCAGGGCTTGCTGTGCCACCTTAAGTTTATAAGTATCAATACTTATTGGTAACTCTATCTCTGTTCGTAGTCTCTCCAGCAGTGGAATTACCCGGTGCAATTCCTCGTTGACTGAAATAGGCATTGATTGAGGACGGGTAGATTCTCCACCAATATCGATAATGTCAGCACCTTCAGAAGCCATACGTTTTGCCTGGGCTAAAGCCGCCTCTGTATTGTTAATTCCATCGCCTGAGAAAGAATCGGGAGAGACGTTGATAATTCCCATGATGTAGGTTCTCTCTCCCCAGCGGAAGGTGAATTTACCACAGTGGGTAAAAGTGAGGTTAGGCTCTTTGTTTCTGCTATGATATAGCATAAGAATTGATTATAGCAGGGTAAGCCATTAAAATATCAATATAAACGGATATTAAGGAATTACTATGAGTAATAAACAGAGATTATCTCAATTAAATGAATACAGAAAAAAAGCGAGACAGGGAGGTGGGGCAAAGCGGATTGAGGCGCAGCATAGCAAAGGGAAGTTAACTGCAAGGGAGCGTATTGACCTTCTCTTTGATAGTGGAACTTTTGAGGAGATAGGCGCCTTCGTCACACATCGTTGTGTTGATTTTGGAATGGCAGAACAAAAATATACTGGTGATTCGGTGGTTGTTGGCTATGGGCAGGTAAATAATCGTCTCTGCTTTGCATTCTCCCAAGATTTCACTGTTTTAGGTGGCTCTCTATCGGAG
>JAUUZT010000124.1 GCA_030589825.1 Dehalococcoidia bacterium | reverse complement strand
TTCCAGATTTCCTTCAGCAGTATAGAGTGGGTACTAGCATGAACTGCAGTCAACATAGTAGTCCGGTTTGTAGGGGTATAGGCAGGTAAAATGAAATAGAGTTCGGTAAATATTCCGTTCTTAAGCAATCGTGTTAGATGGGGGATAACACCTTCTTGTGAAAAACGATTGTACGTGGGATACATCATTTCATCTAAACCTATGAGATAAATATTTCTTTGCATTTCCTATTTCTCAATATTGTACTAGTGAAGTTTCTTTTACAGAGAAAATAATAATTGCTAAACAATTATGTTATTACAAAAAGTGAACCAGTTCAAGAGTAAAATAATTGTTGTTATTGATGATACTTGAACAATTTGGGTAAATAAAGATAAATGTATTCTTGACTGACTTTGGTATCATAATTATTAGAGTAAACTATTATATGCCTTTTCCGTTAAAATAATAAGAGATTAATAATAATATTCAATAATTCAGAAATTGATATTTTTATAGGAGAGTAGAAGAATGAATAAAAGAGCTTACTTATTAATTACATTTATAATAATTATCATAGGGCTGGTACTAAACAGTGCATGTTCGTCTTTGCCTGCAGGGCAGGAGAGTTTACCTGCTCCGATGCCTCCTCCGATGGCTGAGCCAGCGTCAGACGGGTCCATGTCTAGAGATAAGGGATATTCGGATGATGGTATAGACAGCATGTCCTCTGATGTAGATGTCGAACGATTGATAATTAGAAATGGGCGTTTAACCTTAGAGGTTGAAGAAGTGGGCGAGGCGATGGATAAAGTAACTGATATAGCTGCTATTACTGGAGGATATGTAGTTTCCTCGTATAAATATGAAAATGAAGAAGGGGTTTCAGGTGAAATTAGTATTAGAATTCCATCTGAAAGGTTTGATGAAGCATTTGATCGATTACACCAGATTGCGGAGACTGTACCTTATGAACATACGGACAGTAGAGATGTTACTGAAGAGTATGTTGATCTCCAGGCGCGGCTTAATAATCTGGAAGCAACCGAGCTTCAGTATTTGGAATTGATGAAGAAGGCGGAGACGGTAGACGAAATGCTGCAAGTGCAAAGAGAAATATCTAATGTTCGTGGATGGATAGAACAACTTCAGGGACGTATGAATTATCTGGAACGAGTAACGGAGATGGCATTAATTGATGTTAGCCTTAATGAGAGCGGGAGTCTTGCTGGCCCATGGAGTCTGTTAGATACAATAAAGTCAGCAGCACAGGGTGTTATCACTTTTGCCAGAGGACTACTGACAGTTACTATTTGGATTGGTCTGTTCAGTTGGATATGGATTCCAATTCTAATAATATGGAGACAGCGAAGAAAGAAATCAAGGGATTCAATATAGCTTCAACATTTCTAAATAAAAGTATGAGTCAGGATTAAGAGATAAGCACATCTTGACATGAAGGTATGCTATAAATTACTCTGGACTAAATTAATGTACCGATGCAAATGTTATGTAGTGACTCTATAGTTTTGCAATACGTACAAGCAATAAAAAGAGGAGGATTAAATGAAACTGGAAGGCAAAGTTGCTTTAGTTACTGGTGGTGGAACAGGAATAGGAAAAGCCATCACTTTGGAGTATGCGCGTGAAGGTGCTGATGTGGCTATCAGTAGTCGAAATATGAAGAACCTGGTAAATGTATGCAAAGAGGTTGAAGATATGGGGAGGCGTTCGATGGCGGTAGTTGCTGATGTTTGCATAAAAGAACAGGTAGACAATATGGTTAATAATGTAATTGACAAGTTTGGGCAAATTGATATTCTGGTTAACAATTCTGGTACCAGCAGGATGAAACCTATAATGGAATTTACAGAAAAAGACTGGGACATAGTTATTGATACAAATTTAAAGGGTGTTTTTTTATGTACACAGTCTGTTGCGAAGCATATGGTAAAGAGAAAATATGGCAAGATAATAAATATTTCTTCAACTTCGTCTTTGGGTGCTATTGTTAATGGCCAATCTGCATATTGTAGTTCAAAATTCGGTGTTAATGGCTTCACAAAAGCTTGCGCTTTGGAATTCGGTCCCTATGGTATTAATGTTAATGCTATCGCTCCTGGAAGAATTATGACCGCATTAGTTTATAGCAGCAGGACAGAGGATAAGGTAAAAGAGTTCATGGAGGTTGGGATAGCATCATCCGTTCTTGGTCGGCTTGGTGTTACTGAAGACATCGCACATTTAGCTCTGTTTTTAGCTTCTGATGACGCTTCTTTCATCACTGCAGAAATAATTGCCTCCAATGGTGGAAGGACTAATTTAATGGGGAGATGATGAAGAAAAGCTAGGATATGGGATTAACAGGAAGGAGATGAAAATGAATCTTAAGGATAAGGTAGCTATAGTAACGGGAGGTGGTACAGGGATTGGAAAAGCAATAGCAATTGAATTTGCTAATGCTGGTGCAGATGTGGTCGTATGTAGCCGAAAGCTTGATAATGTAGAGAAGGTCTGTAAACAGATAAAAGATATAGGAAGACAATCTATGGCAATATCTACGGATGTTAGGGTGAAAGATCAAGTAGATGATATGACTTCGCAAGTAATGAATAAATTTGGCAGAATTGATATTCTGGTTAATAATTCAGGAAGTGGAAAGATGGTACCAATCCTGGAAATGAGCGAAGATGTGTGGGATACGGTTGTTGATACAAACCTTAAAGGGGTCTTATTATGTACACAGGCTGTAGCCAAACATATGATTGAAAAAAAATATGGGAAAATCATTAATATATCATCCACCTGCGCTCTGGGTGCAATTGTTAAAGGGCAATCTGCCTATGTTGCCTCGAAGTTTGCGGTAGTGGGTTTTACAAAAGCTTCTGCAAGGGAACTAGGCCCATATGGTATAAATGTAAACGCTATTGCTCCTGGACGTATTCCAACTCCAATGGTTTTTGAGGATATGACAAAGGAGGAGGCTGATGAGTTTCTTGATAAGGGAAAGAAAGCGACTACGGTAGAGAGAGTTGGTACGCCTGAGGATATTGCGCATCTGGCACTTTTCCTGGCTTCGGATGAATCTTCGTTTATCAGTGCGGAACTTGTAGCTTCCAATGGCGGCAGAACTAATTTAATGGGCAGATGATTACTTAACCTAAATATTATTGAAACAAATTTATTTAGAAAGAATTGCTATTGCGATTGAAAGGTAAGAGAAATATTGTTGATGGTCTTAGTTTAGTTAGGTATCTTCTTTTAACCAAAGCCTATTACCATCAGTTATAAGTTCAATTGTACCTGATATATCGGTTCGGTAGATTCGATCATCGCCGATATAATTTTCAAGAATGTTTATTACTTCGCCATTTGGATGTCCATAATTATTATCCGAACCAACTGAGATTACTGCTATTTCAGGATCAGTGATAGATAAAAAACGTACTGAAGACGAAGTATTACTACCATGATGAGCTACTTTTAAAACTGTGCTTCTTAAATTAGCTCGTTGCATGATGAGGTTAAGTTCGGCCTCATGTCGGATGTCTGCCGTGAATAGGAAACTAATCTGTCCACTGCATAACCTGAGTACTAATCCATTATTATCGATATCACTGCTGGTTCCTTCGAACAACTCAGATGGCGGGTTGAGCACCTCTATTCTTATTTCGTTACCCAGATCAATAATTTGTCCTGCTTCAACTGTATTGTATTTTAAATTATTACTATTAATAACATAAAGCCATTCATGATAGACAGTAGAGTTGTAGTTAATATCTGCTTCGATTACCTGCTTCACTTCATATCGATGTAGTATTTCTATAAGACCGGTTATATGATCGGCATGTGGCTGTGTAGATATCACAAGGTCTATTGTCCTATCCCAGAAGGGTAGTTTTTTACTCAATTCAAGGCACAACGCCTGTGGACTTGGACCTCCATCTATCAAGATGTTTTGACCGCTTGGAGTTTGGATTAGGAAGGCATCTCCTTGTCCCACATCAAAGAAACT
>JAUUZT010000126.1 GCA_030589825.1 Dehalococcoidia bacterium | reverse complement strand
GCAGAGCATCTTCCTTCTGCCGTAACATCAACGCTTCATCAATCGCCATATTCATCGCCGCACCGTTGTTACCCGTCTGTAAAAGCCGCCACGTAGATTTCATCGTTGCCCCCTTTGTCGCTCGCTGATGATACCACTGCCCTTTCATCTGCTCAAGGACAAGCCAAAGTTGACTATACTATTTTAAGCTATAATATATCGTTTGGACAACGCACAGGAACTCAATTTTATATCAGGAGGTAAATAAGATGATAAAAGGGATGCACCACTTCAGCTTTACCGTAAGTAACCTGGAGAAATCTGTTCGTTTTTTCTGTGACACACTGGGGTTAAAAGCAACTCCACCCTGGGAAATGAAAGGTGGGCCAATTGAGGAAATTGTTGGGTTGCCCGACACCTGGCTCAAGCTATGCAATGTTATAACGCCGGACAACAATACCATTGAACTTATAGAATACGTATCTCCGAAAGGAAAAACTATAGACTTGAGCACCTGTAACACTGGAGTAGCTCACCTTGCCTTCAGAGTTGATAATATACAGGAAACATACGAAGAGCTTACCAATAAAGGTGTTAAGTTCGACCACGGGCCAGTCCGTCCCTCTTCAGACCCCAATTCGACAGAGGCTGTACTGGGCTATGTCAGGATGCCCGACAATATCACTATAGAATTTATCGGACCACTGAAATAAGTCTTATGCCACATACTTATTAACAAATTCTCGCTTCACCTGAACCAGTCTTTGAGTGGAGCAAGGTATGGTTCCTAAAGAGCGCCTTTTTTACAAAGAAAGGGGGGAGATTAATCTCCCCCCTCTTTCTTTAATAATTCCGGTCTAGTTTAATGAAACCCACAAGACTTACATGTTTGTGGAGTGTTGACCAGAACCCATTCCTGCTGAGCCACCAAAGCGATTACCCCTGCCGCTCTGACCACCCATCCGCCATTCGACGGGACCATTAGTGGTCCTGGTAACAGCAAGTTCAGCCCGCTCTTCCATGTGCTGAATCATTAAGTCAGCCTGTTCTTGCGTCAGAGTGCCATCGTCTACTCTGGCCTGTACCAATGCTATCTTTTCAGCCATTATGGCTTGCACCAGCTCGTCCACGGTAACTCCCTGTTCGGCAGCAATATCAGCGAGGCTAACACCATCCTGGCGTAGCTCACAGAGTTCACCAGAATCAAGCCCGAGCAACTCGCTCACTGTCTCACCACACGCTGCTCCTTTATTCTGGAAACCATGCCAGCCATCCCCTGCACCTTGGGCCTGCCCCCCTGCCTTTTCTTGTGTATCGGCAAAAACACTACCACCCAGTAGTAGTCCCATTATGGCTACCACGCCAAACGATAAACCTAGTATCTTCATTCCCTTTTTCATTTTGTTGTCTCCTTTCTTCATAATAAACCGGTTTTCCCGGCCTCTACGGTTAATTATTACGCAACATTATGTAGCTATTATGAAGATGAAGTGTGGAATATATGTGATTTGAAAACAGTGAAATACATGCCATCTGGGAAAAAGTTTCTTCCAGGGACATCAAGCTTGTTCACCCTCTAAGGGAATAACCATGGGGACAACTTGTGTTTCGCCTCTGTAACCCTGATGGTCACATCGTAGAAATAGGAGAACCTATACCAGTTGTAGTGCTTATCGAAAACCCTTATTCCTTTCTCTTCCCAGCCGCAGCAGCCAGGGGCGCTATCGCTATCCAGAGAGTAATTGTAATCAGCATAGCCGTAGTATAACCAATATCAGCCAGGCCTATTTTGGGAGCGATAACTCCCCAGAGCAACATAAAGAAAAGTGAACTTAGAAAGAAACCGGGAATTGCCGCCAGTATTGTAAAGTAACCCATTATCTAATCCTCCTTTGAAATTCCTCATTTCAATTCACAATGACGCATCCTGACTCTTATTGAACTTATTGCCGATAATATGTATGTGATATTTATTTGTCAATAGTAATCTATATTCTACACAGGTTAAACCGACTACTATAAAGATAATCATGAAACTATCTGATATAACAGGGTAAATGGAGAGCTAACTTCGAGGGGATAGATCAATGGAGATTAAAGAAACTATAATGAAAGTCGAGTTCCTATTCCATTTTTTATAGCCTTCTTATAGATCATTATGGCTGTCGCCATATCGTCCAGGGCAATACCGAGATTGACACAGATCGTCCGTTCGGCAGCATTCTCCCTCGCCGGTTTCCTGCCTGCAGAGATTTCGCCCAGGTCGGCATAAGGTTGCGGCGTATCTTTGAAATAACCAGCCTCGCGATAGTATCCCATCTGGCTTATGTCATCCGTTGCCAGTTTATCCGCCTGTCTGAGTGCATCCCCTTTCCAGTAGGAATCAAAATCCACAGGGCTGGCAAAGGAACCCTCAGCCAGCCAGCCGGCTTCGATTACCGGATCAGGATTCTTTAGTATCGGGCCGCTTGTAACCACAATATCCAAACCTGCAACCGCTTCCATTGGATTATTTACAATTTCAATCTCTACCTGCACAGCCTCTGTCATCTCACTAGCGAACTTTTCTGCCACTTCCGGGTAAATATCGAATGCTTTCACCTTCTCAAGTGCGAATACGCAAGACAGTGCTTCAAGATTGCTTCTGCCCTGTACACCGCAGGCCAGGATACCCACGCTCGAACTATCCTTGCGTGCCAGGTATTTCGCCGCCACGGCGGTCGCGGCTCCAGTACGTTTTGCGGTGAGCCACGTTGCATCCATCACGGCGATCGGGATACCGTTATCGGGGTCATTCAGGATAAGGAGACCGCTTATATAGGGGAGTTTCTTTTTCTGGTTACCAGGATAACCGGAAACCCATTTCATCCCTGCGGACTGAAGGCCTGGTATGTACGCAGGCATGGCATGGATGAATGCATCCTTGCGTGTATGAATCCCTGGCTTGGGAGGCATCTCAACGCGGCCTTCTCCTTTCTCCTTAAACATGCTGTCCAGTGCATCGATAATCTCAGGCATAGACAAGCCTACGGTCTCAACATCCTTCCGGCTGAGGTATAAAACTGTATCTGTATTCATACTCTTATCTCCGTTTATCGAATGCTAAATTAAGTTATTCTATACTATAAGCCGATTGCTATGGAATTGACTCAAGTGATTTCATTTCTTTAATTGAACGTTATTATTTATATTGCAGCTAATAGCAATAACACAATATACAGTTTATTAAATATTAGGCTAAAATTAAAGCCTTTAAAAAGCTCACACGGAAAGAGACTTCATGTGGTCAGCCAGTACGTAAATATGCTACAATTAGACAAGTAGAAAAATTGAATAAGGCTATCGAGAGCTGTGGTTAGGGAACTGGCCCGATGACCCACAGGGCAACCTTTAGAAATCTTCCTTAAGGTGCCAAAGCCAGCCCGGAGAGGGAACGATAGGTCGGAAAACGAAAAGGAAGGCGTTAAGCCTCCGCCAGGAGGTTTTTTGTTGCCCTGCAATCACCCTCTCATGCCACAGCCTTTGATAGCCAAAGCTAAAAGGAGGTGGCATTTTTATGGAGACATGATTCATATCTTTCTATATTTCACACAGGAGAAAACTATTGCTATGGAGGTAATTATGAAACTGTATGATATGGAACAGGGTGAATGGAGAAGTGGTTTGGAGGGAGGAGACTACTGGAGGTCAAAACAGGTCTACAAATGTGGCATATGTGGTTGTGAAAGCAACCAGTTTGTAATGATGAAAGCTTTATGGGGAAGCGGACCACGACTGCGTTGTCCTGGCAGAAAGGAGAAGAATGATCTGCATAACCTTTTGCAGGACAAAGTAGTGAACAGTCGGCAGTCCAAACACCCAAAAAAATACTTAGAGATGCTTCAGGAGGATATTGAAGAACTGAGGCAACAATTCATAGATGTTCCTCCCAATGTTGAAGGCATAGAAGGAGAGTGGGAAGCTATAAATGGACG
>JAUUZT010000232.1 GCA_030589825.1 Dehalococcoidia bacterium | reverse complement strand
GCGATTGCCTTCGGGTAAATACTCCATCTCAGGAATCATCCACCAGGTAAGAAATATTGAAATAAAGACCAATACAAAAATCGTTATTAAACGTTTCTTTAATGTATTCGTTAAATAGTCTACAACCCCTACAATCTTATCAGTCAAATTACGTCCTAATAAAACCAGCCGGATACTGCTAGTGGAATCTTCATCACCGGCAGGTTCACTCTTTTTCCTGTGTGAAAGAATCCTCGCTGCCGTAGTCGGTATTACTGTAATGGCAACTATAAGTGATAAGCCTACAGCAAAGCTTATGGCCAGCGCTATGTCTCTGAACAGTTGTCCGACTTCCTGTTCAACAAGGATTATAGGTATAAAGACTCCAATAGTAGTCAGCGTGGAGGCCAATACTGCACCCCATACCTCTGTAGTCCCTTTGCAGGCTGCCTCAAACGGGTCTTCGCCTGACTGCCAGTGGCGGAATATATTTTCCAGGACTACAATAGCACTGTCAACCACCATCCCGATAGCAAAGGCAATCCCTGCCAAGCTTACCACATTAAGAGAACGCCCCAGGAGTGTAACCATGAGAAAGGTACCTACCGCACTGATCGGTATAGCCAGGCCAATTACGAGTGTACTACGCCAGCTTCTGAGGAATAAGAGGAGTACCATAACTGCCAGGAGACCACCAACAACAACATTCTGTCGCACCAGGCCTATTGATGATTTTATATATTCAGTCTCGTCATAAACCTGTTCCAGCACCAGCCTCCTGTCTCTCAACAGGTTTTCATTTAACTCACTGCATGCCTCCTTCAATCCCTTCATAACTGTCAGGACATTAGCGCCCACCTCCCTCTGCGCATTTACAGCAATAGACGGTTCATTCCCCTGCCTGACAAATGCTTCGAGTTTCTTGTATCCAAGCTGTACTTCCGCTATGTCCCTGATATAAACAGGAATATCATCGCGTTTTGTAATTAACAGATTCTTTACATCCTCAACGGACTTAAACTGCCCCAAAGTCCTCACGGTAAATCTATTTTTACCCTCATCTAACTCTCCTCCGCTTATATTTGTATTCGCAGAAATGAGAGCTCTGCGTACGTCTAAGATCGTCAGTTGACAACTGGCCAACGCATGCGGGTCTATGACAACCTGCATCTCTCTCTCCGCGCCACCATAGATATTACTGTTTGCAACCCCGGGCACCCTTTCAAACCTTGATTCAATATGATCTTCCGCAAAATCTCGCAACTCATTAACATCAATATTGTTTCCCGGAAGTGTTCGTAACGTAAACCATGCAATAGGCTGGTCACCGGTATTAACCGCACTTATAACCGGCTCATCCACATTCTCAGGATATTCCTGTACCTGATCCAGCTTATTAGCAACATCCAGAAGGGCAGCACTTTTATCCACCCCAACCACAAATTCCAGTAATATCTGCCCGCGTCCATTGAAGCTTTTAGAGGTTAATTTTTTCAGATTTTCGACACTTTTCAGCATCTCCTCCTGGTCATGGATTATCTCCTGCTCAACTTCTTCCGGGCTTGCCCCAATCCAGCGGGTTTCAACCGTTATCTGTGGCTTTTCGACATCAGGAACGAGCTGGACAGGAATGCGAAACAGAGAAAGGAGGCCAAAGAGTAAAACAAATATCGACCCCACTGCCACCTTAACTGGATTCTTTGTTGAATATTCTATAATCTTCATAGATTTAATAGGACGCAGATTTCACAGATATATACAGATAAAAACTTTTTTAAATCGTAATTCTAAAATCGTCAATCGTCAATCGTAATAGGATCCATCCTTCCGGTTACCTGAATATCCTGCCCGTTACGCACACGCTCATTACCCCTTACGATCACATCGACACCCGGCTTTACATCTCCCATAATCTGGATTAAATTTTTGTAAGCAATACCAGTCTGAACGGAAACCTCTGTAACCTTTCCATCAACCGCTAAATAAATAAATTCCCCACCCCCACGCCTCACTATACCGTCCTTCAAGATCATTGTTGCTGATAATAAAGATCCCATTTCAAATGTTGCCTCTGCAAACATGCCACTTTTAATTGCCTCATCTTTATTATCTATTTTGACATAAACAGGAAATGTTCTGGCGCGTTTGTCTGCCTGAGGTACTATGTGAACAATATGACCGGTTCTTGCTATACCCCCCAGCGCAGGAAAGTTGACGACACTCTCATCACCTACATTCAAACCTTGAATATACTTTTCCGGAACCGGAACCCTGACTTTCACATAGTCCAATTGCAACATGGAAATAACGCTGTCTCCCTTTTTAAGCCATTGACCTATTTCAGTACTTTCTTCAGTAATCCTGCCATCAAATGGCGCCGTAATTGTGCACTTTCCAATTTCATCCTCAACGCCCTCTACCACTGCCTCCTGCGCTACCAGCTTAGTCTCAAACTCGTCAAGTTCCTGATGTGAAATGGTCTTACCCTCATAAAGTTCTTTGGCACGCTGATATTTTATACGAGCAAGATGTTCGTCTGCTTTCGCACCTTTAAGCTGTATT
>JAUUZT010000132.1 GCA_030589825.1 Dehalococcoidia bacterium | reverse complement strand
ATTTATATTACTCAATTCAATAGGAAATGCAACTATAAGCGATGATATACCTTTGTCTCTTGTGGAGGAGGTTTTAGTTAAATCAAATGAGTAGACCAAGAATTTGTGCATCTATTACCAATTCAGACCTGAATGCCATAAGAATTGTTGAAGACCAGGTAGAACTATTCGAGGTAAGAATTGATTTAATTGGGAAAAATTGGAGAGAAGTAGCCCTGTCTCTTAAAAAGCCATGGCTAGCTTGTAATCGCTGTGTTAATGAGGGAGGAAGATGGTTAGGTACTGAGACTGAGAGGATAGAGGAACTTATAAATGCTCTTGAAATAGGAGCTTCTATCATAGATGTTGAGCTTGCTACTCCAAATCTAAGGGATATTGTGAAACTGGTCAAAAAAAAGGCAAAATGTCTGATTTCATTCCATCAACCAAATTGCATGCTTTCATTTGATGAGATGAAACATATTATAAATAGACAGTTAGGCTCTGGGGCTGATATATGTAAGGTTATTACAACAGCAAAGAAATTTGGTGATAATTTTATTGTAATGAAACTTATTAAGGAGTTTACAGGAGAGAGGATTATCTGTTTTGCTATGGGGGATATAGGTTCGGTTAGCAGGATATTTTGTCCTTTAATTGGTGGAGAATTTATCTATGCCTCGATTGAACATGGGAAAGAATCCGCACCTGGACAGGTTACTGTAACAGAATTAAGAAAATTCTATGAGGTGATACTTAGTAATAGCTAAAATGATTTCTGGAATGACTAAAATATATGGAATAATAGGAGACCCTGTTGCATATAGCTTATCTCCTCTAATGCACAACACAGCATTTAATTATATGGGACTAAATTGCTTGTATATACCATTTAAGGTAAAAAGTACTGAATTAAGAGCCGCTATAGAAGGTATTAGAGCTCTGAATATTTATGGGTTCAACGTGACTATGCCTCACAAGCAAACAATTATTCCTCTCCTTGATCACTTAAATCCAGAGGCAAAGAGAATAGGTGCTGTTAATACTGTAGTTAATGATAAAGGAATATTGACTGGATATAACACTGATGCTGCGGGGTTTATCAAGGCACTTCGCGAAAATGGAATCGAACCACGAGGGAAAAAGATTATTGTATTTGGGGCAGGAGGTGTTGCTATGGCAATTTGTTTTGCATTAGCAGAAATTGACTGCGTAATAAGTATTGTTAATAGGACAATTGATAGAGCATGGCGGCTGGCAAACTTAGTTTCTACCGTTTCATCACAGACTGTTAACAGTTTTAGTATGATTAGCGAGAACATTAATATGATTTTGGACGGGGCTGATATATTGGTAAATGCAACGAGCATAGGCATGGGGAAAACAATAGGGAAAAGTATAGTGAAGGCTGACTTACTTAATTCCTCAATGGTTGTATTCGATACCATTTATCATCCAATTGAAACACAATTACTCAAGGATGCGAAGAAAAGTGGAGCCACAGTAATAGGTGGAGTTGATATGTTGATATGGCAGGGCGTTATCGCCTTTAAAAAATGGACTGGAGTAGATGCGCCAGTTGAGATTATGACAAATAAATTGACTCAAGTGATAAGAAATAATGAAGACTAATGTTGCTATCATTGGTTTTATGGGGGCAGGGAAAACAACTGTCGCAAGAGCTTTGGCAAAGAGATTAAACCTTGAATATATTGAATTAGATACTATGATAGAACGTAAAGCTGGAAAATCTATTAAAGATATATTTTCAGAGGATGGAGAGATAGTTTTTCGCGAGTATGAGATTGAAGTCATTAAGGATATCTATCGTGGGAGAGATACAGTGATTGCTTGTGGTGGAGGAGTCATTCTTAATCAAATAAACATTGATAGATTGAAAAAAAGGTCAGTGATAGTATATTTGGAGGTATCTTCTCAAGTTCTTCTAACCAGAGTACAAGGTACTGGTACAAAAAGGCCTCTACTTAATACTGTGGATAAAGAATTGCGAATTCGCAAGTTACTGGCATTTAGAAAACCACTCTATGAAAGAGCTGCTGATATAACAATTAATACTACAAAGATAAATGTTGATTCTGTCATTGATGAGTTAGTTAATATCTTGAATTACCATGAAAGTTAAATTAAATAAAAGTAGAATAGATGGTTGTGTAAGAGCCCCATCATCAAAGAGCTTTACTATTAGGGCATTGATGTGCGCAGCTATGGCTTCTGGAGAAAGTAAGATACGATTTGCATTGGACTCAGATGATACAGAGGCTTCAATAAATGTGTTGCGTATGGTGGGTATACGAATAGATAAAGAAAGAGATTCTTTATTGGTAAATGGGGGAAAATTTTATGAGGCACAAACTGATTTGTATTGTAGGGACTCCGCAACCACATTAAGGTTCATGACCGCTATAGCTTCAATTATTCCGGGGAATACAAGGTTAGTGTCAGGTCCATCATTAATGAATAGGCCTATTGAACCTTTAATCGAAGTACTTAGACAAATAGGAGTGAACTGTTATCTTTGTAGAAATAAGGCAATGGTTATTGTAGAAGAGGGGGAACTAAATGGAGGGTTGGTCAATTTGGAGGGCAATGTAAGTTCTCAATTCCTGTCTGCATTATTGATTGTGGGAGCATTCGCTGAGAAAGGAGTCAAGATTAATCTTATCTCCCAATTACAATCTAAATCGTATGTATTAATGACGATAGAATGTTTAAAGGAATTTGGTATATATATTGAATTCTCGGAAGATCTCACAAAATTTGTGGTTAAAAAGCAATTGTTTAGACCAACTGAATATATTGTGGAAGGTGATTGGTCTTCAGCTTCATATTTGTTGGCCATGGGTGCATTATCCGGAAAAATGGAAGTAACAAATTTAAAAATGGATAGTATCCAGGGAGACAAAACAATTTTAGAGTTTTTGAGAAATATGGGGGCTATTATTGAAAAGAATGCTACAGGAGCTATTGTTGTAAAATCATCAAAATTACGAGCTCTAAAGGCTGATTTGAAGGATTGTATTGACTTGTTACCTACGATGGCGATTTTAGCAGCAACTGCTACTGGAACAAGTGAATTTGGGGGAATAAGTAGAGGGCGAATTAAAGAATCTAATAGAGTTGCTGCAGTAACAGAAGGATTGAGACGGATGGGATTGAATGTTATTGAGGAAAGAGACCGGCTGATGATAACTGGGGATAAGACTCAAAATGCAATAATTGACTCTTGGGAAGACCATCGGATTGCTATGGCTTTTGCTATACTTGGGATTAAGTCAGGAGGAATAACGATAAATAATGCGGATTGTGTTTCAAAAACGTTTCCTGAATTCTGGGGAATAATAAAAGATGTGGGAGGACAGGTTACTATAAGTGGCAAATAGTTTTGGTAAGCTCTTTAAAATAACAAGTTTTGGTGAGAGTCATGGCAAGTGTATAGGTATAGTCGTTGACGGATGTCCTTCTGGTTTGGCTCTAAGTCAGGACGATATACAAAGAGAAGTGGATAAAAGAAAACCTGGTGCTGTTGGAACTACGAAAAGGATAGAAGAGGATAAAGTAGAAATATTCTCTGGTATCTTTAATGATATTACCACAGGAGCTCCAATCTGCTTATTATTGCGAAACGAGAATATAAATTCTTCTGAATATGAGAATAACATATTTATGCATAGACCTAGCCATGCAGACTATACTGCCTTTATGAAATATGGCGGATTTAATGATTATAGAGGTGGAGGTAGATTTTCAGGAAGAATTACTGCTGGTTTTGTGATGGCTGGAGCTATAGCAAAAAAACTGCTAGACAAGATTGGTGTAAAGGTTATAGCTTATACAGTAGAAATTGGAGGAATAGAGGCTGAGCCAAAATGCT
>JAUUZT010000004.1 GCA_030589825.1 Dehalococcoidia bacterium | reverse complement strand
TTTACGACCATTCTTGCCACTTCGTTTTTAGAGCATTAATCTGTCAATATTTCATAGACTAAAAATATTATCTCTGCTCCTTCCATACACAAAATACCTATAAAAACCTTCTACAATCTTGACGTCCCCATTGGTAGATGACAAGATTAGGGATAGACTGCTTGTGCAGGAGGTAAATATATGACATCTCTCAGTTGGGATTTTCCATATCACTCTCAGCGTATGCCGGTTATGGCTCGCAGTATCGTTGCCACCTCTCAACCCCTGGCAGCCCAGGCGGGGTTGAGGATGCTCCAGGCAGGCGGTAATGCAATAGATGCTGCTATCGCCACTGCCATAGCGCTAACAGTAGTGGAACCAACCTCCAACGGAATAGGTAGTGATGCCTTTGCCATTGTCTGGGATGGAAAACAACTGCATGGCCTCAATGCTTCTGGGCGATCCCCCTCAGCATGGACATTCGAGCAGTTTTCAAGCCTTGATTCAATGCCAGAGTATGGCTGGAACTCAGTAAGCATTCCAGGTGCAGTGTCTGCCTGGATGGAGTTATCGAGACGCTTTGGTTCTCTGCCTTTTGGAGAGCTGTTCGCACCAGCAATAGAATATGCCTGCAACGGTTTTTTGGTCTCTCCCATCACCGCTGCCAGGTGGAAAACTGTGCCTGAAACATATCGCAACTTCCCAGAACTGGGAGCCACCTTTTTACTAGATGGCAGAGCACCCAGAGCAGGGGAAAGCTTTAACTGCAAGGAACAGGCAAGCACTCTTGAACAGATTGCAGAAACAAACGGGGAAACATTCTACCGAGGCAAACTTGCAGAAAAAATCGCTGCACATTCCAAGGCTACCGGTGGCATGCTTACCGATGAAGACCTGGACAAACATCATCCGGACTGGGTTGAAACGGTTTCCATCAAATACCATGGATTAGAGCTTCATGAAATCCCCCCAAACGGACAGGGTATAACAGCATTGCTCATGCTGGGCATCCTGGAACACTGGAACATTCAGGACTACCCTGTAGACTCGGCAGACAGTCTACATCTGCAAATCGAGGCAATGAAACTGGCATTTGCTGATAGCTATCGTTATGTTGCTGACCTTTCCTGTATGGAAATAGACTACCATGACTTATTACAGACAGATTATCTGTCTCAGCGAGCCAGACTAATTGATATCAAACATGCCCAGAATCCTGAATACGGGGTGCCCCGACGTGGGGGGACAGTTTATCTGAGCACGGCCGATGCCAATGGCATGATGGTCTCCTTTATCCAGTCAAACTTCATGGGCTTTGGTTCAGGTATCGTAGTGCCTGATACCGGCATAAGCATGCAGAACAGGGCTGCCTGTTTTAGTACAAAGAAAGGGCATCCCAACCAGGTAGATGGAGCAAAGAGGCCCTTTCATACAATCATTCCAGCATTCGTGACCAAACAGGGCAATCCTGTGATGAGTTTTGGGGTGATGGGAGCAGCAATGCAGGCACAAGGACATTCGCAGATGATGGTTCGTATATTTGATTATCATCAGAATCCACAGGCAGCTTGTGACGCCCCCCGCTGGAGGTTATTCGAGAATATGGAGGTTGCTTTTGAGCCTGGTTTCAGTACAGACGTATTGGAGGACTTAAAAAAGCGAGGACACAAGATAAATTACTTAAAAACAAACCCCACATGGTTCGGAGGAGGACAACTAATATATAAATTATCTGGAGGCTATTGCGGCGCTTCCGATTCAAGGAAAGATGGACAGGCAGTTGGATTTTGAAATAGTTACGGACAACTGCTTAATAAAATATGCTCAGCATCTTTAACATTTCCAAATCATACGGTAGTCAACAGCTATTTAGTAACATCAGCTTCAATATCGGTGCCAGGGACCGCATAGCAGTAATTGGAGCAAATGGTGCAGGGAAAACTACGCTGTTCGAAATAATCCTCGGCAATATTACTCCTGACGAAGGACAGATAAGCAAACGACAGGGCATCAGTGTTGGCTGTCTGCAACAGGAAATTACACCTTCTTCTGTCATACCCCTGCTTGATGCAGTAACAGATGTCGCTACTGGGGCTATGAAACTTAAACATGCCATTGAAGTTGTCAGGCAAGAGATGGAAGAGGAGAAAGATACCAATAAAACAGCGGAGCTACTCCAGGAGATGGGAGAGCTCCAGTATAGATTCGAAGCGGCCGGCGGTTATAGCATTGAATATGAGGCGAAAATCGTCCTCTCTGGGTTGGGATTTAAAACCTCTGATTATAAGCGCCCAATGAATGAATTCAGCGGAGGATGGCTGATGCGTGCCGAGCTAGCCAAACTGCTCCTGCTTAACCCTGACCTTTTATTGCTTGATGAGCCAACAAATCATCTTGACCTGGAATCCTGTATCTGGTTTGAAAACTATCTTAAGAGCTACCATGGAGCAATAATGGTTATCTCCCACGACAGGGAATTCCTGAATAACGTGGCAGATAGCGTTCTGGCCATTGAGCCAGGCAGGATTATTCATCACCATGGCAACTACGATAGCTTCATAACGGCACGACAAAGAGGGATTGAGACCAGTGAGGCGACTGCAAAAAGACAGAAACGTAAGATACAGCAGGAAATGCGATATATAGAGCGCTTTCGTTATAAGGCAACCAAGGCAACCCAGGTTCAAAGTCGAATTAAACGGATGCAGAAAATACAAAAAGTGGAGGTGCCCCGAACAAGCAGGAAAATACACTTCTCATTCCCCTGTATTGAGAGAGGGGGAGAGGAAGTTATTAAACTAACCCACGTCGCTAAAGCCTATAGAAACAACATCGTATATAAAGACCTTAATCTGGTACTTCGGCGAGGGGACAGGGTGGCCCTGCTGGGGCATAACGGGGCAGGGAAGACAACACTGCTAAAAATCCTAGCGGATGTTCTTCCCTTTGAAAAGGGACAGCGCGAATTAGGGTATAACATCAGTACTGCATATTATACCCAGCACCAACTTGAACTTCTCTCCCCTGAAAATAGTGTATTATCCGAGTTGCGCAGCGTTGCGCCAAACGATACAGAACAAAGACTGCGCAGCATCCTGGGAGGCTTTCTCTTCAGCGGTGACGATGTTGCGAAGACAGTCTCCGTATTATCTGGCGGCGAAAAGAGCCGGCTGGCAATAGCAAAAATACTGGTACAGTCAACGAACTTCTTGTTAATGGACGAACCCACCAACCACCTCGACATCGCCTCAAGAGAGGTGCTCACCGACGCACTTCAAGCCTATCAAGGGACGCTCTGCTTCATTTCCCACGATCGTACCCTTATTCGCCAGATCGCAAATAAAATTATTATGGTGGCAAGAGGCCAAGTTCAAATATTCCCGGGAGATTATGATAGCTATCTCTACTGGAAGAAAAGCCAACCTGAAATAATCCCCGGGACAGACCAAAAATCAGCAATAAAAACCGGGAGCAAGGACAATAAAGAAGAATTACGTCGGCGCAAGGCTACTGAGGGAGAACTGAGAAACAAATACTACAGGATACTTTCTCCAATCCAGCGGAAAACCAGTAAAATCGAAGCCAGACTCTCATTACTGGAGGAACAGTTGAAGGAAATTGAGGATACTTTCTCCAACTCTGCCCACTACGAGGACAGATCCAATGTGGTCAATAACATCGATAAGCATCGCGGATTGAAAAAGGAAATCGATTCACTTACTGAAGAATGGGAGAGGCTTTCTCTTGAAGCTGATAAAATAACAGGCGAATTTGAAGAGGAAAAATATATGGCTCTAAAGCGAAATGCCTGAGCCTGAGTTAGGACCCTAGCGATTAAGGTTAAAACATTGATTCATAAAGCAGATGAGCAGGGGATAACGAAGAGAAGATTCTTCATCGTAGTCAATACTAAAGCGGGGCGTTACGATGATTACCTTATTTACGAGTACCTGACAGACTTATTATCCAGAGAAGATATCTCAGCAGAGATATACAGCTTCATAAACCAGCAGGAGCTGTCAGAGAGGATAAAGAAGGCGAAGCAAGAGCATTTTGACCTCTATGTTGCTGTAGGAGGAGATGGCATGATTGCACTGCTTGCCAGTTACCTGCAGGACTGCAAAAAAACAATCGGAATTATACCAGCAGGTACAAGTAACACCATGGCCAATATACTGGGCATCCCCCTGGACGTAAAATTAGCTATCCAGTTACTCGTTCACTTCGAACAAACGAAAACCATTGACGCTATACAGATAAAGGACAGATTATTTTTCATGAACGTATCTACGGGCTTCTCTTCATCTGTAGTAAATGAATTAGACTCCACTAAAAAATCTCTGCTTGGAATATTTGCTTATATATTCACAGGATTGCTACATCTGCCGAAAACAACTCAAAAATCGTTCTCCGTTACAATAGACGGGAAGAGACAACAGGTAAAAGCGGCTGAGTTATTTGTGGCCAACTCGGGAGTACTGGGCAGACCACAATACACTGTATCGGACAGCATGATTGACGACGGAATACTGGAAATAGGCATCGTTCGTGAGACCTCAATCAGGGGAATAGTGGATGTCATACTGGACATTCTTGTCAGAAAGCGGAAGAAAAGCTTCCAGTTAATCGGACAGGGAAAACATATCACCGTTCTAACTGAAAAACCACTGATAGTACAGGCAGATGGAGATATCATAGGAGAGACTCCTATGACCATAGGAATCGTCCCCAAGGCAGCAACGTTCGCCATCCCTGCGCAACAAAAAAGAGGATTCGCCACGAGGGATAACGCTATTTCAACTTAGCAACGGGAGTGTATCAGGCGAATAAGGGAGCACACAGACTGAGGCTTGCTGACCATGACGTGCAAGGGCCGCTTCAAGTGCCTCATCAACTGTAGCAAAAGGAGTAAAATTCACCGCCGTTGCATCTTCATCACTGACACCACCGGAGACTATACAAATCCTGGCACGCCGCCGTGTGTTCGCCCACGCCATTGCCAGCGCCCCGGCAACTAAATCTTTAATCTCTCCAGAACGTACCATTCTATCTATTTCCTCCAGGCTACGTCCAGCATACTGAACCATCTCAGGATGTGTTACAGCAACCCCTTCGGGACAAGGGGTTACTATGATTATAGTACCACCATCACGAACACAGCGTTCAGCAGCGTAGAGAGATTTATGAGCTTGCCAGAACTCGATGTCACATGGGTGTGAACCTGCGATAACTATATCCGTCTTATTTGTAACATTCACACCATATACACGACGTGAGGTCTCGACTCCTTCCCGGAAGGCGGCTCTGGGATCCCCAAAGACAGCCTTTACCACTCTTCCCTCTGCATCCAGTATTGTATTCAAAATCGCTTTCAATCCCGCTCTCTCTGCGATTGTCTCCATCTCATGACGAACTTTATTTTCCAATATACCCAGCATACTGAGGTCACAACTACGTACAGAGAGCAAATGGACTTCTCCTGTTGTCTGTACTCCGCATATACCCGGCTGGATTATCTTGGCACCACCGGAAAAACCAGGAATATGGTGTGGCACTATTGTGCCTATACCCAATACCAGGTCAGCGTCTACGACCAGACGGTTTAGCATTACAGGAATGCCTGCCTGTGTAGTTCCCATCCGCACCAGTGCATTCGAGTCAAAGGCATCATGATTTATCACCTGTATACGGCTGGTGATAACGCTACCATACTTTATTTCTATCTCCTGGGCAGTCATTTTTCGATGCGTACCCAGGGCAATAAGCAACTGAACAGCATCATCATCAACCCCTGCAGCATTAATTGCATCAAGGACTTCAGGAAGTATAATATCAGCTGGAGTAGGACGGGTATTATCATCTGCCACTATAACAATACGCTTTGCGCCCCGTGCTAACTCCGTCATGGTTGTTGTACCGACAGGATTTGATAACGCTTGTCTGATTTCAGTAGCGACATCTGCTACAGGAGAAACTTGATGGGGGCTATAAATTCCTTTTAAATTAGCCTCCGGCACAGAAAATTGGACCGTTTTCTCTCCATAGGGCATCTCAATACGTTTATATTGAACCACTCTCTATTCCCCCTTAATTTGTTAATAGCAGTATAGCAATTCTATAACCACAAGGTTATAATACAATTCACAATCAGTTCAGTAAAATAAGTACTAATATACTAATACGAGGGGCAGGAGATAAGCATGCATATCAAGTTAACTTGTCTGGGAGCGGCCCAGAACGTTACGGGTTCCCAGCATCTTGTTGAGGCCAACGGCTTCAAATTCCTGGTTGACTGCGGTTTATACCAGGAAAGGCAATTCAAGGATAGAAACTGGCAACCTTTCTCTTTCGATCCTGAGAGCCTGGATGCCGTATTGCTGACCCATGCCCACTTGGACCATTGTGGCCTACTACCCAAGCTTGTAAACGAGGGGTTCCACGGAAAAATCTATTGCACTGCTGCTACCAACGAAATCACCAAAATCATACTCATGGACTCAGCAAGAATACAAGAGGAAGATGCAGAATTTAAGAAGAAAAGGCACCGCCGTGAGGGAAGAAAAGGGCCTCATCCAGAGATACCCCTGTATACCGTCAGTGATGCCCAAAACTGTTTTTCACTATTTTCAAATGTCATCTATAAAGAGCCCGTTCAAATAGACAAAGACATCAACGCTACATTCTACGATGCAGGACATGTACTTGGTTCAGCTATGATAAAGGTTATAATAAGTCAAAATGGGGAAGAACGGAGTCTGCTCTTTTCTGGCGATATTGGTCGCTGTAACAAACCCATCCTGCAGGACCCAACCTTTTTCACAGAAGCCGATTACGTGATGGTGGAATCTACTTATGGTAACAGGACACATGACAGCCAGGACACCATCGTCGAAGACCTTGCGGAAGTAATAAACTCGACTGTGAAAGCAAGAGGCAACATAGTAATTCCGAGTTTTGCCCTGGAGAGGTCGCAGGAAATACTCTATTATCTTAACGATTTGCTGTTAGCAGACCGCATTCCCCACCTGGTCGCCTTTGTTGACAGCCCAATGGCTATAAATGTTACAGAGGTATTCGGACACCATCCAGAGCTATTTGACAAGGAAATGATGAAACTAATACGGCAGGGAAAATCGCCTTTCGATTGGCCTGGCCTGAACATGGTCAAGACAGTGGACCAGTCAAAGGCAATAAACTACATAAAAGGTAGTGTCATGATAATTGCAGGCTCCGGTATGTGCACCGGAGGCAGGGTAAAATACCATATCGTGGAAAACATCAGCAGAAAGGAAAGCACTCTTCTTTTCATAGGTTATCAAGCAGCAGGTACGCTGGGAAGGCAGATAGTCGATGGAGCCAGAAAGGTACGTGTACTGGGACAGGAATACCGTGTTATGGCCAGAGTGGTCCAAATACATGGCTTCTCAGCCCACGCCGATAGAGATGAGCTTGTCAACTGGCTTTCATCACTCCAGAAGCCTCCCAAACAACTATTTATTGTGCATGGAGAAGAGGAGTCAGCTCAGCAATTTGCTGTCCACCTGAGAGAGAAAACTGGTTGGAAAATTTCTGTACCTGAGTATAAGAAGGAGTTCATCCTTAACTGATAAAAACCTTCTATTTGCTTACCTGGACAGGGCTTTACGTCCGATTATCTCCTGCCCTGTATACCATCGCTGCACCGCCTCAACAGCAACCTCAGGTTCATCACATATCCTGAGTAGATCTAGATCTTCCTCAGAAATAAACCCTTGTTTGAGAACATTACCCTGCAACCAATCCAGAAACCCTTTCCAATAACTGCTGTTAAACAATATCACCGGGAAGGGCTTCATCTTGTGTGTCTGCATAAGGGTCAGCACCTCTGTTAGTTCATCCAGTGTCCCTAACCCTCCCGGCATTATGATAAAGGCTGTAGCGTACTTAACCAGCATAACCTTACGAGCAAAAAAGTGACTGAAGGTGATAGATTTTGTGGTATAAACATTAGGAGCCTGTTCTTCCGGTAACTCTATATTCAATCCAATAGAGGTTGCTCCTGCTTTAAGGGCACCCTTGTTGGCTGCTTCCATAACGCCAGGGCCTCCACCGGTTATAATAGAGAATCCCTTTCGCCCAAGTTGATACGCTAAATCCACGGTCTGGGTATATAGTTTTTGCCGTGGACTAAGCCTGGCTGAACCATAGATAGTCACGGCCGGCTCTACTCCAGAGAGTTTGTCAAATCCTTCCACTAACTCCCCAATTATGCGGAACATCCGCCATGATTCTTCCTTAGCTAACTCGTTAATTTCATAACCGTATTCCATAATATCCTCCACGATTTATAAAAGTCTTACTTCATCAACTAGCTTTCAGAGTTGGATATCCTCTCAAGTAAAGATTACTGACAACCCTATACAGGGCTGGATACGTAAAATCTATTTGAATGCATTACCAATACAAGCACGCCAATCATAGCAGCCATCCCCATAGAAAAATAGCAAATCATTTTATTACATCCACCAACAGAAAGAACCCTACAGGATACCAATATGACTGTTAAGAACCCGTGCCTGATATATAAACATCTCATGAGATATCGTTCTCCCTTGTTTCTACAGCCGAAATTATATTCCCTATCCCATTGCGATACAATATATTATTAATGAAAAATTTCTAAACAATTTTCCCTTGACAATAAATAATAACCTCCGTAATATCCAATCATGCATGATTTCTTAAATGTACTATTGCTTACCTTCATGCCTTTATTTATAGCCATCGACCCTTTAAGCAAACCTCCGTTTGTATTAGCCCTTACAGAAGAGTTATCTACCCGTCAACGTCACAAACTAATCCACACTGCGATGGGAACGGCCGCACTGATTGGGTTAGCTTTCTTATTCTTCGGACAATTTGTATTGACGGTAATGGGAATTTCTGTTGGAGCTTTTGCCATCAGCGGAGGGATTATACTTCTTGTGCTGTCAATAAATCATATCACCAAGGGAAGAATGGTAGAGACCAGTAAACAGGCAATGGCTGCTATAGTTCCAATCGGCACCCCTTTAACTGCCGGCCCCGCAACAATAACTACCTTGCTGGTGTTACAGAATGAGTTTCCATTGAACATCGTACTACTCTCTTTCGCCCTTAATTTATTAATCGCCTGGGGAATCCTGCTCCTGGGCAATAAACTTATCAAAATACTCGGGGAGGGAGGCTTCAAGGCTATATCCCAGGTATTCAATTTACTGCTGGCTGCCATCGCTATAACTATGATATTACGTGGTTTAGATATGCTGGAGGTAATTAGTCTCCCTGGTTAGCGTCCCCAGGAAATGCCCTGCACATGGATTAATCATCTGCTAGAATAGTATTACTTCATGAAAAATAATTGTAGCTCAAACAGAAAGAGACAGCCCTTTATAGATAATCTCGATGAAGAGAAAGTTGTAACCATATCCGATCTAAAGGAACTCGCCAGGAGAGCATTTTCACGAATTCAAAGTGACAAAACGTGGACAGGCAATCTTTTTTCTGCAGATAAGGGACGTATACATGGCGTCCTGCTCTATAAAAAGCACTTATCAACTATTATTGAGAATAACCTCTCGTCAGATAACTCCGATAATTACTATGAAAAGACTGATGAGCTTACCTTGCCTCCCGAGAACCCCTGATTGGAAGGGTTTTCAGAGCGGTAAACATGAAAAAATAACGGAGACGTCAAACCAGGTCTTCTTATCTGGGCATCATGATAACATTACAGCATACATAGACGCCTTTTACTGTTTTTCCCTTATAAGGTATCATTGCAAGCAAAGAATATTGTTGGAGGAGGAAATATGACTGAACATATTGGCATCGTCTCCTGTAGCCCGGAGGGAGCAGCACTTTGCTACCGTACAATCTGTATTGAAGCAGCAGATATCATGGGAAAACATGCCTTTCCCGAAATTACCATGCATGGCTTTTCCTTCAAAGACTATGTGCAGTATCTCGATGTCAAGGACTGGGAAGGAGTCGCTGGGTTGATGCTCTCTTCTGCAGAGAAGCTGGCGAAAACAGGAGCCGCCTTTGCTATCTGCCCTGATAATACCATCCATCAACCATTTGATATGATTATTAAGAACTCACCGATTCCATGGCTACATATCGCTGAAGAGGTTGCTGCAGAGGCAGTACGGCAAGGCTATACCCGCCTGGGAATTCTGGGCACTCGTTCATTGATGGAGGGCCCTGTCTATTCCACACGACTTGCAGCCGTCGGTATTGAACAGAAACTCCCGGCAAGCAAAGACCGCGAACGTATAAACCATATCATCTTCGACCAACTGGTTGAAGGCCGCTTTCTCTCTGAAACACGCGATTACTTCAATGAAGTGATTGAAGCCCTGAAAAAGGACGGCTGCGATGCCGTTGTCCTGGGCTGTACCGAAATACCTCTCCTGATGACAGAAGGAAAATCTACCCTGCCGATGCTTGATTCCACAAGAATATTGGCCAGGGCTGCTCTAAATAAAGCTACAGGAACTATTCTTGCCTGAGTTAATAGAATCAATGGTAACCAGAATAAAACACCTCAATGAAAGTCTAAAAAATTTCACGGAGCGTCTCTTACAGATATTTCCTGTAGAATTGATAATACGTACCATACAAGAATTGGGGCGTAACGATGCTACACAACTATCGGCAGGAATAGCATACTATTCACTCCTGTCACTATTTCCTTTGCTGCTGGGATTAATAGCCATCCTGGGAACCATTCTTCCCTCTGAGACTGTACAGAGGGAAATCTTTGAATTTCTTGAAGCCAATATTCCAATAGCTGTTGACCTTGTGCAACATAATATTACTAATGTTATACAATTCCGTAGCAGGCTGGGGATAATAAGCATAGGAGGGCTTTTCTGGACAGGAAGTCTAATGTTCGGTGCAATAAGCCGTGCCATAAACCGTGCCTGGAATATTCACCACGACCGACCTTTCTACATAAGGAAGCTAAGAGATATAGGGATGGCTATAGGCATCAGTATCTTATTTCTTGTTTCTCAGGGATCCACTGCTGTCTTTTCCATTATGCATAGTTTAAATCTTCCCTCTTTTCCTTTTCCCTCCATTGACCCTAACGCCAATACTGCTAGCAGGCTGCTGGCCTTTTTTATCATTCTTATCATCTTCCTGTTACTATATAAATTTATCCCCAATACCAAAACCTATTGGCGCTATGTATGGACAGGAGCACTACTAGCTGCCATTCTCTTTGAGGCTTCGAGGAACCTATTTTCCTTCTACCTCAATAACTTCGCCCACTATGAGATGATCTACGGCTCTTTGGCATCTATAATAGCCCTGCTCATCTGGATCTTCTTATCTGCTCTTATCCTGGTTTTTGGAGCTGCACTAAGCGCAGAGTACACCCGTATGCGCCTGGGTGCACGCCGAGGGGAACTAATACCATCTGATCTCTCATGACTATAAAATTATTCAACGAGAAATAACTGCTATGGATAAAAAAAGTCTTGAAATGCTGGAATTCCCCCCTATAAGGGAGATTCTAGCTGGTTTCACTTCGTTTTCAGCAAGTCGCGAACTGGCTATCGCCCTTCAACCCCTTTCAGACTCCCAAAAGGTTTCTCTGTTACTAAGACAATCCGCAGAGGCACGGCACCTCCTCTCGCTGGAGCATGACTTTTCTATCGGCGGGATAACCGATATACGAGAGGAAGTAAGAATGGCAGAGAGAGACAAAATGCTGGAACCGAAAATACTGCTTAAAATACAGCAGACCTTAACCGCCATCAACCTCTTACAGGATAAATTGAAAGAGCTGACACTAGAAATCCCCCTGTTGAGTGAACTTACTTCTGGTCTTATCAAACTACATCAACTCGCGGAGGACATCGGTAACTGTATAAAAGAGCCCGGCGAGTTGACAAGTGCCGCTTCGCCCCTGTTAGCCCTGACCAGGCAAAGAACCAGACAGATACGCGAACAACTGACGAGCGAGTTACAATCTATAATTAATTCACCCAAGGGTAACAGGATAATCCAAGAGCCAATTATCGCTCAAAGGGAAAACAGATATGTCCTCCTGGTAAAGGTAGAATATCGAAAGGAAATCAATGGCATCATCCATGACAGTTCCCACTCAGGGGCCACAGTATTCGTTGAACCGTGGAGCGTGGTAGAGAAGGGAAATGACCTGCGAGAGCTGCTGGCAGAAGAACAACGTGAGATTGAGCGAATCCTTAGAGAACTGAGTGCTAGAGTAGGAGTGTATGAATCTGAAATCTCTAATAATATAGCTCTGGTAGCCGAACTGGACCTTGCCCTGGCTAAGGCACGATATGCCAGGGATGTCAACGCAACTGAACCCACGATAATCATATCTGCCATGGGCAAGAAAAACGATAACAAAAGCCCGGCACCATTGCTCAAACTCATAGAAGCCAGGCACCCGCTAATTGGGAAAAAGGCCGTGCCGCTTACCGTGGAAATCGGATGTGATTCCCCTATACTCGTCATAACAGGACCCAATACTGGTGGTAAAACAGTTGCTCTAAAGACAATCGGGTTGCTTAGTATTATGGCTCAGGCCGGCATGCCAATTCCTGCCTCAGCACATAGTTGCCTTCCCATATTTGATAACATTTTCGCCGACATCGGAGATGAGCAAAGCATAGAACAAACGCTCTCCACCTTTAGCTGGCACATGAGCAATATCATCCGTATCCTGAAGGATTCCACCAAAAGCAGCCTCGTCCTTCTTGATGAACTGGGTACCAGTACCGACCCTGTTGAGGGTTCTGCATTAGCTTGCTCTATCCTTCGCTATTTCCTGCGGCAGGGAACAATTGCCATAGCCTCTACACATTACAGCGACCTTAAAATGTTTGCCCATACAAACTCCGGCCTGCGTAATGCCTCACTGGATTTTGACCCGGTTACACTAATACCAACCTATCACATGACAATTGGTATACCTGGAGGCAGCAATGCCTTGGCCACAGCATCCCGTTTGGGATTGCCTGTTGAAATTGTCAGTGGTGCTAAAGAAATGCTCTCAAAAGGAGCTCTGGATCTGGAAGCATTACTTGCGGATTTAATGAAAGAGAAGAAAGAGGCCGAGACAATCCGCCGTGACCTGGAAAACAAGAGGGTCGAGGCTGAAGAGCAGAAAAAGGAATGGGAAAGCAAGCTGCGGAGCTTAAAGTTATCGGAACAAGAAATTGTTCAAGAAACTCGCGACAGGGTTATGCATGCAGCCGCCGAGCTAGAAAAGGAGATTCGCCAGTCTGCTTCTGCATTGCGTAAAGAACGATCCACACAAGGGATACAGAAAGCCAGAAAAACCATCAAGGTAATAGAGAAAAGTTTAACTGATGCAACGTGGCAGATGCCAAAAATTGAGGATCATGTTGAGGCTAAAGGGGATATGAAGGCTATCGTAGAGGGCGATATGGTGCAGATAAGAGGAACAAACGCAGTGGCTAAGGTCATCTCTATTTCAGATAAGGCCAACCAGCTTCAAGTCCAGATTGGTCAAACAAGATTGTGGATGGGCTACGACAGCCTGGAAAAAGTAATGCCTCAGCAGGATGATAAAAACAAGGAACCAGGAATCCCCGTGAGAAAAGAGTTTTCTAAC
>JAUUZT010000015.1 GCA_030589825.1 Dehalococcoidia bacterium | reverse complement strand
CAATACGAGACCAGTTAGCTCAGATCGAAGCTCGAATAAATAAACTTGAGCCATCGAGTTAGACTAAATATAGAAAAATAGCGAGGAAAATTACATATAAGGAGTGCTTCAGATATAACAGTTAACCCACAACTTGGTTGATATACATATACGATAATAGTTTATTCGAAGAGTATGCTATTTGAAACCTTGTGGTATTTCTGCCAAGTAGTTGTTTATGAAGCAGTAATTTGTACTGACCAGTTATTCATTAAAAGGGGAGTATGAACTGTTCTTAGCGAGGGCTATGGATCTAAATACTTGTGGTCCTCCCTCTGTTGTAGCTGTTCGAGCGGTTATAGGCCTCAGAGGCAAGGTAAGGAAAACTACCACTGAGGCCTACACAAGTAATCTTTAGTAGTCCAATATTCGCCACCCCCTACTTGAATAGCTACCAATTCAAACATTTCGGAGTTCACATTTTAGTTTGTACCAACAAATGTGCTATAAATTAGGGCGTCATATACCAAATTTCAATTTTTCAAATATGAAGATTTTTAGTCATTTGCAAAGAAACCTCTCAATAAGGTGGATATCTAATCAATGATGCAAAGGCGTCTGATAATACAAATTCGTCCAGGTTAAGCAAGTCGACATGAAGCAAAACCGTATCAAATAATCTCAGCTAGATTAATTAAGGAGAAATAGATGAAATACGCGATACCATTAGTTGGAGGGAAGTTAAGCGGGCATTTTGGCCATTGTGAAGAATTCGCTTTCTTCGATGTAGATGAAACAACAGGGAATATCTTAAAGAGAGAAAATTTAACGTCTCCAAAACATCAACCAGGAATCCTTCCTGCCTGGTTAGCAGAGCAAGGAGTAGCTATTATCATAGCTGCAGGTATAGGCTCTAGAGCACAATCAATCTTTAGTGAAAATAATATCAAGGTCATCACCAATGTTATATCAGAAGACCCTGAAAAAGCTGTGTTAGATTATATCAATGGGACACTAACAACAGGCACCGATATGTGCGACCACTAAGATTATATAAACCTATAAAACAATACAGTCTAATTACCATTAGTTAATTTCAATATTTATCGAGGAGGATGTTTATGTCTATAGAAGAACAAGTCGAGGAAGCCCTTGAGCATGTGCTTGTACCTGGAGTAAGGCGTAGTTTGCTTCAGATGAATATGGTGAGAGAAATAAAAATTGAAGATAACAAAGTAAATATCAGTTTGTCATCAACAGCAATCTCTGCCCAATCTCAAGACTGGCTCAAGACCAAGGTGAATGAAACTATCAAAGATATTCCAGAAATTAATGAAGTGAATCTTAACTTTATTGAAAGTAAAGTATCCGAGGTTAATCAGATTAAAAATATTATAGCTGTGATGAGTGGTAAAGGTGGAGTAGGTAAATCTCTAATGGCTGGATTATTAGCTGTATCCTTTGCCCTTGAAGGCAATGCGGTTGGTATCCTTGATGCTGATATTACAGGTCCAAGCATACCTAAAATGTTTGGCATCAGCGAACATCCAGGTGGTGATAATGGCGGGATTCTTCCAGTATTGTCTAAAACAGGTATTGAAATCATGTCCATGAATCTACTCTTGCCTAATGAGAATGATGCTGTTATCTGGCGAGGGCCACTAATGGCTAAGGCTGTCACACAATTCTGGGAAGAGGTCTTGTGGGGCAAGCTTGATTATTTAATAATAGATGTACCACCGGGTACAGGAGATATCCCCCTAACCCTGATGCAGACTATTCCTCTTTCAGGTGTAATCGATGTTTATACTCCTCAAGATTTAACAGAGATGATAGTGATGAAAGCTATAAAAATGGCTAATAAAATGAATATCCGTGTATTGGGTTTAATTGAGAATATGAGCTACCTTATGGTGCCAGAAACAGGTCATAAAATGGAAGTGTTTGGTAAAAGTAAAGGGAAGGAAATGGCAGCCAAAGCAGAAACTTCACTATTGGGAAAACTACCAATAGACCCTGAGTTGGCCAAACTATGTGATCAGGGAAAAATTGAGCAGTATCGTTCAGATTTTCTTTCCTCTGTGCTTGGCAATCTGCTCGCTGTACTAGACAACAAAAAATAATCCTGTAACCTTAACATATCAAATATGGCAAAATTGAAAGTGAGAATACTATGACCATAACATACATTCTTATACTACTGCTAACCGGAGCAGGTGCAGGATTAGCAAGTGGCTTGCTAGGTATTGGTGGAGGAATAATATTAGTACCTGCACTATGCTGGATAGCTGACTTGATGGGCTATGGTCTTTTCTCCATGAAAATAGCTATCGCTACAAGCGCAGCAGTGATTTTGCCCACAGCCATAAGTGGAGTTTGGAGACATAATAAAAAGAAAGCCGTACGCTGGCGAGCAGCATTGATTCTCGGACCTTGTGGTGCAGCTGGTTCCATTCTTCTTGGAGCACGACTTGCTAATATATTACCAAACGATATCCTTAAAATAGTATTCGGCATATTATTGCTTATAATTGCTGTCTGGATGGGTATAGGAAAAACAAGGGCATTAAAATCAGCAAAGGAAGTTATAGAGAAAAAACCTTCTAAAATAAATCCAGTTGCTCTGGCAGCCCTGGGTTTTCCCGTCGGGATTTTAGCAGGACTGGCGGGTATTGGAGGTGGTGCGGTCATGGTTCCTGCAATGGTCATCGCCCTCGGTTTCGTCATGCACGAGGCTGTGGGTACCTCTACTGGTGCAGTAGCCTTCATTAGTATGGGCTCTATCGTATATTGGATAGTAAACTCTCAAGGAATAACAGAGACACTTCCTCCATACTCTATAGGTTATATCAACGGCCTAATGTGGCTATGTCTGGTAGTAACCAGCATTCCAATGGCACAACTGGGAGCGAAACTGGCACATGCTTTACCAGCAAAGCAGCTACAGTACATTTTTATAGCTCTTTTAATTTATCTTGGTTTGAGAATGCTCGGTGTATTTGGCTAGGAAAATATACCTCAATAATAAATAATATTTATTATTGTTCAGCTACTACAGTGACTTTATCACCTACTTTAGCACCAAGGTAGATACAGGCATTTCTCTTTGGTATAGATATCTCAAGATAGCCATTGCTACCCAGAACAGCCACCAATCCATCTGACTCCTTATAATAGCGCATCAGCCCTCGGATCTGATACCCCGCTATCTCAATCACAACATTTCTCCTCGACAAATCTGTGCTCCTTATATCAGTAATCAGGTTGCCAAAATGATCGACGTGTATTACGTGACCCGACAAACTCCCATCTTGTCCAACGAAAGGTCTTTGGACAGGAAAAACATGAAGCGAATTCAATTTCTCTCCAAACTCATAAATTGAGATACCAAGCGAAAGTCCAGCAGCAACTGGCGCAAATATATCCCTAGCATGAAAAGTAGCACTCACTGGCTGACGCCAAAAGCGTGGATCGGTAACAGCCACAGCCTCAAGTCCATCGCCTAAAAGTAGTTTCGCAGATGGCAGAGATCCTTGGTTCGAACAATCATCATTCAAAGATAACTCATTAATTACCCAACTTAATATACCGTTATCAGGAGCAACAAACAGAGCAGATGAGGTTTTCAATATCACCCCACAACGCTTACTTCCCACACCAGGGTCAACAACAGCTATGTGAATACTGTGTTTAGGGAAATACCGATAAGCATTATTTAGGACAAATGCCCCCTGTACAATGTTCTGCGGTTCGATAGAATGTGTTATATCGACTATAACAGCATCAGGGTTAACGCTAAGGATAGCTCCTTTAGTAGCACCAACATATGCATCTGTTAGTCCAAAATCTGTTGTTAACGTTATTACTGAAGACATTCTTAGTTATTATGAATACAGCACCGAGATTATCGCTACTATAACAAAAACAACAGCCAGAACAATAGTAAGAATGAACAAGCTTTTTTCAATTCCTCTACGTGTTCGGTAGACAGAATCTGACTGTCCAAATATACCTCCCATACCACCTCCATGGAGTTGAAACATAATGACTACAATCAGTGCAATAGCAATTAATAATTGAGCAATAGCCAGATACGTCGGCATCTACTTTTCTCCTAACTCTTCCATAAGAATATCTTTTACCATAGCGGGATTAGCCCTTCCTCTTGTAGCTTTCATTACCTGTCCAATAACAAACATCAATGCTTGTTGTTTGCCAGCTTTAAAATCTGCCACAGATTTTGCATTGTTCTCTATTATCTTTTTCACAACTGTCCTTAACTCATCTTCATTACTAATCTGACTTAATCCTTTGTCTTTTACAACATCACTAGCATGCTTTCCAGTTTGAAACATTTCCTCAAACACCGTTTTAGTTGCTGGCCCGCTAATAACTCCTTTATCAATCAATTCAAGCATCTCAACTAGATTTGCAGGACTTACTCTCGCATTCTCAATATCCATGCCCTCTAAGTTAAGTAACCTGTTGAAATCACCCAGTAGCCAGTTGCTTACTACCTTAGCTTTATCACAACCCGCTATTTTCACACCCTCTTCAAAATAGTCAGCCAATGCCCCCGAAGCAGTCAAAACCCCAGCATCATATAATGGCAAACCATATTGTAGCATAAAACGTTCCCTCTTAGCCTCAGGCAATTCGGGAAGACTTGCTTTAATTTTATCAATCCATATTTTATCAAATATCACCGGTGGCAAATCAGGTTCTGGAAAATATCGATAGTCATTAGCATATTCCTTACTTCTCTGCGCAACTGTTACCCCTTCTGCCTCTTTCCACCCCCTAGTCTCTTGAATGAGTTTTCCTCCCTCTTCATACACCTTTTTCTGCCGTCTTACTTCATATTTTAAAGCCTGATAAACAGCCTTAAAGCTGTTCAGGTTTTTAATCTCAACTTTAGTAAACAATTTTTTAGAGCCACTAGGCCGCAGGCTGATATTAGCATCACATCTGAAGCTGCCCTCTTCCATATTCCCTGTAGACACTCCCAGGTAACGAAGAATATTACGCAACTTAACCAAGTAATCTCGTGCTTCCTCAGGAGACCTAATATCCGGCTCGCTAACTGTCTCCATTAATGGTACGCCGGCACGATTAACATCAATAAGACTATAGTCACTTCTGTGCCATGATTTAGCCACATCTTCTTCCAGATGCACTCGAGTGATATTAATCCTCTTTTTTGTTAGTTTACTATCAATAGTAAGCCAACCATTTTGTCCTATAGGAGCATCATATTGAGATATCTGATATCCTTTCATCAAATCAGGATAACAATAATTCTTACGGTCAAATTTCGTATATCTGGGAATCGTGCAATTCAAAGCCAGGGCAGTCATCACTGTGTATTCTATTGCCTTCCGATTGATAACAGGAAGGACTCCTGGCATACCCAAACAGACAGGACAGACATGTGTATTAGGCAATGCACTGGCATAATCCGCCCCACAAGAGCAAAACATCTTACTCTTGGTTAACAATTGTGCATGAACCTCTAATCCAATTATAGTTTCGTAATCCATAAGTGCAAATTTAGTATAACAATCACGCTAAGCTGAGGCAAGGTATTTTTATATGTTAATTACCATCTCAGTATTATTTCCTAACAAGGATAACTCTTGTTTAACTAGTAAAAACTGCAGTCTTCTATGTTCTCTATAAATATCCCAAAGGATACAAGAGAGGCAAGGCAGCCTATCTTTTTTAGGATAGTTACCTTGCCTCTCATTAATAAACCAGGTTTCTAATTTATTATCCCCAGCTTATTTTGCGTTACGCTTTTTCTCTTTTTCTTCAATTTGTTTCGCTGTATCAAGTATCTGTAGAGCATTCATATAAACCGGGGTGTCTACCATATGTCCATCCAATACAACTGCAGCTGAGCCCTTGGCAATGCCTTCTTCCTCAAAGACCTTGACAACTGATTTCGCCCATACCAATCTTTCTGGAGCAGGGGTGTAAATTCTATGAGAAGGTTCAATCTGGCTTGGGTGAATCAACATCCGTCCCTCAAACCCTAACTGACGGCCATATTTAGTATCAACCTCAAAACCTTCAGTATCTTTATATGCCACATAAGGACAATCAATAGCTATGATACCAGCTGCTCTTGCTGCACATGCCATACGCGCCCTGGCCCATTCCTGTTCGTGTCCATTTGGTTGAACCAAATCTACCCTCATGTCTTTGGTATAGTCAACTGCACCAAAGATGAGAGAATTTACCCTGGGACTTGCCAAAGCAGCCTCATAAACATTTATCATTCCCTTTGCAGTTTCAATTAGCAATTGAATCTGTATACTGCCTGGTTTTAAACCTCTCTTCTGTTCCATTTCCTCCAACTTCCAGTCCAGGCGCTTTACATCATCTGCCCCTCCACATTTGGCAAGACATACGGCAGTGAGACCCTCGTCTACTATGGCCTCACAATCTGCATTGGTCATGCCGGTCTCCCAGTTATTCAGACGAGCATATATGTCTGCACCAGCGGCTGCTGCCATCTTAAGATTCTTATGGCTTAACTCACGAGCCTTTTCTTTTTCAGCCGGCGGTACCGAATCTTCAAGGTCAAATGTAATAACATCAGCTGCTATCTTAGGTATTTTGGCAATCATCTCCTCTTTATTTCCTGGAACATAAAATACGGAACGTAATACTGGCATATTTCCTCCTTATAAAAGTTTTATTTGAAATTATTTCAATAACGTCGAAAGGGCACACTCTACATACGCCATACCTCCTAAGTTATCTATTTAACAATCTCTTCAGTGTAGGAACAATATCTTTAGGTGTATCTACTGGATAGGCACCAGCTTCTTTAAGTGCTTTCACCTTCCCTTTTACTGAACCTCGTCCTCTTTCTACAATAGCTGATGCGTGAGAAAAACGCTGTCCCTCAGGTGCTGCTGCACCAGCTATATAGATAACAAATGGTTTAGTTACCTTACCAGATTTGATAACTTCCGCTGCCTCTTCCTCCTGACTACCCCCAATCTCACCAAAGGCAGCTACGGCCACAGTCTGTTCGTCCTCTTCAAAACGAAGTAAAAAATCAGCAAAGGACATCCCTAGAATAGGTTCTGTGCCTGTATGGATTGCTGTACTTACTCCAAACCCACCATTTTGAAGAACCCACGGTACCGTTCCTGATTCTCCCCCACTCCGTGATAGTACTCCTATATGACCAGGCTTAAACAATTCATTTGCCCAGCCAACATTACCACCTAACCAACCTGCAACAGCCTGCCCCGGAGTAATAACTCCAATAGACCCTGGTCCAACAATAGTAACCCCTGCCTCTTTAGCCACTGCCATCATCGCCATGATGTCATGTAGTGGCACCCGTTCAACAGGTCCAACTATAGTCTTAACACCAGCATCAATAGCTTCAAAGGTAGCCATCTTAACACCAGGGCCAGGGATGAACGTAACACTCATATCAATAGCACCATGGGCTCTTACCGCTTCTTTAACAGTATTATAAACAGGAATACCATGAACTTCCTGCCCCCCTCTTCCAGGGGATGTACCCGCAACGACTTTGGTGCCGTATTCTTTCATATACTTAGATCGAAGAGACCCTTCTCTTCCTGTTATCCCCTGAACAATCACTTTTGTGTTTTTATCTATTAGTATAGCCATTTCTTCCCCTTATTTGAGATTGCGTTTTGCCATATATTCACTAAGGCCTTTAATAGGAACTTCAATACGGATAGCATTATTACCATTCTTCTGGCACTGATATTCACAGGCCAAACATTCCGTACCTTTCCTTTTTATCTCCTCAGGGTCTAAATGGCTTACAGATGGTATCCCATCTTTCAATTGCAGAATCCCTCGGCTATATATTTTACAAGCCTCTATACAAGCTTTGCTCTCACAATCAGGACACTTGCTCGTATCAATAAATATTTTTATCGTTTTCTCTTCAAATTCCATAATACAGAATCCCCCTTAGCTTCCTTTCTCTTTACGATATTCCTCTACCAATGCCACCATCCTGTTCCCAATGAAATCGCTATCCTCAACATGTTCCCTTCCATAAATTTCAATGCGACCAGGTAAACCTTCAAGACCTTCCTTCAGTATCTTTTGTGACTCTTCCTCTTTGTTGCCAGCCAAGAGAAGCACACAGGGAAACCCCGGTCGTTTAGGAAGCTCGTCTCTTAAAACTTTAACCAAGGCATGAGCATGATGCCATTGTTCCTGATTCGAGATCATGAATCCGGCTAATAGGTAGCCTTCTATATTAGGTTGAGCAAAGATTGTCTTGGCCACTCGATAGACCTTGGAACCTACTGGATTACCACTAGTATCAGCAAAATTTGCTGCCTTAAGGCCAACACGACTGAGTGCATCTATGCCTATCATGGCTGCTCCTCCACCAATAGCATGAAATCCAATATATCCAGTACTACTTTCATCCAGTGTCATTTTCATAACAAATCCCGAACCTCTCAAGTCTGTCTCTTCAATCCCCCATCCAATAACATCAAATTCACTAGGTTCCCAGGGAAATTCTCTAGGGATATCAATCTTCATTTCTGGATGGCGATAACTCGCGCTGTCATCAACCCCCATCCGACAATCACCAGCTATAACTTTGCCCCCTTTGGTTACAATTAGTGGATTTATCTCCAGAATATTGCAATCACATTTCTTAAAAGCTTCCACCATATTGGATAGTGCTCCTGCCATCCCTTTTAGTAATTCGTTCGAAACACCAGCGCTACTTGCCAAGTCTAAAGCATCGTAGACAGGGAATCCTTTAAGATAATCAAGTTTAATACGAAATATTTTATCTTCCGGGACCGATTCTATATCCATCCCCCCTTCAGTACTAAACATAAGTACAGGACATCTACTGGTCCATGATCCATCAGGAACCACTCCAGCATAATACTCTTTAGCAATGTCCAACTTTTCCTCTACCAATACCTTACGTACAGGAAAACCTTTTATTTCCATGCCAAGAATATTATTGGCTGCTTTCTCTGCTTCTTCTGGTGTGTCAGCAAGCTTTATACCACCCGCCTTCCCTCTACCTCCAGCCCAGACCTGTGCTTTTACCACAACAGGCTTTCCCAATTTAGTGGCCACTTCCCTCGCTTCCTTAGCCGTAGAGACAACCTCTCCTTGCGCTATCGCGATACCAGCTCCTTTAAGGTATTCTTTGCCTTCGTATTCAAATAATCTGGCCATTTACATATATTCCTCCTCGAATCAAACTAGTGGGTTTATTCTAGGTTACAGCGGGAGCAATAAAACCATCATTTACTAAGGCCTTGGCTTGCCCCTGGGCACTATTGATAATAGTCTCGGCTTTTTTACGAAGCTCTTCAGCACTAATTTTAATAGCAGCAACGCCTTGCTCTTGAGCTTTCATTCCTACGGCTACTGCCTCACGAACAAAGGCTTCCGGCTCATCCATCTTGGCTATAATATTATCTTCGCTGATACCTCTCTCTTCAGCATATTGAGCAAGTGATTCAGCAGCGGCAATACACATCTCATCAGTTATAGTACTTGCTTTTACATCTAGTACGCCTCTGAAGATAGCGGGGAAACCCATAGAATTGTTTACCTGATTCGGAAAGTCAGACCGACCGGTACCTACAATCCTAGCTCCTGCTTCTTTTGCTTCCCAGGGCCAGATTTCAGGAATAGGGTTGGCGCTGGGGAAGACAATGGCATCTTTAGCCATCCCTTTTATTTGCTCAGGAGAGATTATTCCCGGGCCAGATTTTGAACATGAAATCAGTATATCAGCGCCTTTCAAGGCCACTCCTAAATCACCAGTTTTCTGTTCAACATTGGTAGTCTGGCACATCCCCCACTTATAGGCATATGCTTCTTTCTTTTCTTCTAGATCTTTTCTACCTTTATGCAGTATTCCCTTACTATCAACTACGATAATCTTCTCTGCTTTGGCACCATAAGCAATAACGAGCCTTGATATACCTGTATTGGCGGCTCCCATACCGTTAAAAACTATTTTACAGTCTTCTATTTTCTTCCCAACTATTTTCAAGGCATTT
>JAUUZT010000223.1 GCA_030589825.1 Dehalococcoidia bacterium | reverse complement strand
GGTAACTTCCAAGTCTCCCGAAACCAATTTCTACTGCAAGAGCAACGTCGGCTCTCATTTTTCACCAGAATTAAGATTCGCTGGTTATGACTGCATCCTGGTCACTGGCGCATCTAAAAAGCCGGTGTATCTATATATAAAAGACGATACAGTCGAAATCAGGGATGCTAGTCACCTCTGGGGCAAGGACGTCAGGGAAACAGACAGGATAATGAAAGAGGAACTGGATGACGAGGGGTTTTGCATTATGTCAATCGGTCAGGCCGGGGAGAATTTGGTCAAATATTCAGCAATAATGTCCGGTATTTACCGCTGCGCAGCACGGGCAGGAATGGGCACCGTGCTGGGATCTAAGAAATTAAAGGCCATAGCAGTCAGAGGAACAGGGGAAGTGCGTGTAAGCAATCCGGATGAATTTGCCCATACCGCATTAAAAGCTAGAGAACTGGTCAAGGACGACAAAGATAGATTTTTCAGGTATTTCTACTTCGGCACACAGCGAGGACTGGTCTGGGCAAATAACGCCGGTACTAATTCAGCAAGGAATTACCAGACAGGATATATAGAAGAAGCCTATAAGGTAAGTGGCGAATACATCCGGGAGAGATACCAGACAGCAGAGACTGGTTGCGGTTCATGCGTGTTGTGTTGTGGCACTTTTTACGAGGTCAAGAAAGGACCGTATAAGGGGAGTCATTCAGAAGGCCCTGAATGGGAAGCCTGCAACGCCTTCGGGGCCAGAGTGGGCGCATCCGATACTGAGTTTATGCTCAGGGCAAATGAGCTGAGCAATTTATATGGCCTGGATTTATGCTCTGTCTCTAGTGTTATTGCCTTCGCTATGGAACTGTACCAGAGAGGGATTATCACCACAAAAGATACCGATGGCCTAGAGCTATCATGGGGAAACCACGAGGTCATCCTGGAACTGCTAAGAAAGATTTCGCAGAGGGAAGGTTTTGGTAATATACTCGCTGAATCGATAACTGCTGTATCAGAAAACTATAAAGGCTCAGAAAAATACGTGATTGCTATCAAGGGACTGCCAATAACTGCAGTCGATCCCAGAATAACAGTGCCCTATGCTCTTGCATTCGCAGTAAATCCCAGAGGGGGAGATCACCTGCATTCAGAGATACTCTGCCAGTTTGGAGCTTCCCCCGAGCATGTCAGCATTGCCCAAGAGGTAAGCGGAAGCCCCAATGGCGCTAAACCGCTGTCATACGACGGGAAGGCAAGGATGGTAAAATACCACGAGCAGGTGTGTTGCGCTACAGATTCACTGGGGATATGCTTTCTGCATACACTATCCTCGCACAGGGTAAGCCCGGAGATTATGGCTGACCTGTTTGAAAATACCACGGGGATATCCATGGACACTGACAAGCTAATGCTGGCAGGTGAAAGAATATTAAACCTGGAAAGAGCTTTTAACATCAGGGAAGGCTTAAGAAAAGAGGATGACACCCTGCCGCGGAGGATGTTTGACGAAGAGATTCCCAGCGGCCCCAGTAAAGGACGCAGGGTCTCTGAAGAGGCATTTAAAAAATTGCTAGAGGAATATTATGAATTACATGGCTGGGACTCAAATGGCATGCCAAGCACAGAAACAATGAGCAGACTCGGCCTCAAGCCTTTAAAGAGATAGAAACATCAGCGATAACAGCGAGGAGGGAAATAGATAAAATGACGGTATTGAAATTTGCCCGGCTGGGATATGCCATAGTCCATCAACTGGCGCACGTGAAGGCAGATGAGAACGTGCTGATCCTGGGGGACACGGGAAGCAATCGAGATATGATGGATGCTATAGCCACAGCCTCAATGGGAATCGGAGCAGAAACTCAGCTAATGGTTTATCCCCAGAGGGCAACCATAAACATTGAACCTCCAGCAACCATAGCCGAGGCAATGAAGGCTACAGATGTGCTTATCGACCTGTCAGTGCAGTACATGATTCATACCAATGCATACACTAATGCACGGGAGGCGGGAACGAGATGCCTGGTAAGCTCTGCAAGCGGTATAGAGGACTATATAATCCGTGGTGTCACCGGGATAGACTACCCTGAGATGGTAAGAGAGGGAGATGCCATTGGCAAGCTATTTGAAAAAAGCCAGAAATGCAGGATCAGTTCAACAGAAGGCACCAATATTGAGATGCTGCTTGGCGGCCGGCCTGCTATACATCGCGACGGAATGGTTGTTGGAAAGGGAGAGATAGATTACTTCCCTGGCTCACAAATCTCCATTGCGCCACTGGAGGAATCCATCAACGGCAAACTGGTGGTCAATGGAAGCATCTTCCCTCCAATCGGAAAGCTGGACAGGCCTGCTGAGATAACCATGAAAGACGGAAAAATTGTTGATGTTAAAGGAGGAACAGGTGCAACAGGATGGTATAAGTATCTGAAGGAAATCAATGACCCCAAGATGTACTACGTTGCACATTTCAGTTTGGGATTAAATCCTAATGCCTCTTTATCAGGCAACATTATAGAAGATGAGCGAGTACGGAGTTGCGTGGTCTTTGGCTTTGGCTCACAGATGCCCGACTTCAAGGGAAATCTGGGCAAGGCTAAGACACATACGGATACTGTAACCCTCAATACCACAGTCTTCCTGGATGATACCAAGGTGGC
>JAUUZT010000069.1 GCA_030589825.1 Dehalococcoidia bacterium | reverse complement strand
TAACACAGAATATGGCGATACAGAAAGAGAGGAGGACTTAAGTTTATGGGTGGTATTCTAAGATGATTTAGCTTAGCCATTTCGGGTTAATATACCGTATCAATTTTTCTCCTTCATTGGATTTGTTGACATAATTCGCCTCACATAGTTTGTTCCGCAAGGTCATCTCGTCTGTTTTTTTCTTAGCAGATACGTTTGGTTGTAATTAATCGCTTTTATAGAAATTGCTGCAGGTCTATATAACCCAATAAACATCCAACAAAACAAATAAACAAGGAGGAACTTTATGTTTACAACAAGGAATATGACAATCAAAATCTTGCTGTCAGTCATGGCCATTCTTATGCTTTTATCTTTGTCCCTCACTGGCTGTGCCACAGAAGGAAAGCAACCCCTAAAATTTGCGGATGCTGGTTGGGACAGCATACAAGTACATAATGCCATCGTTGGTTTTATTGTAGAGAACGGATACGACTATCCTCCATATGAAATTGCCCCTGGCAGTTCACAGGTCGTTCTGGTTGCAACTGCTGAAGGAGATATCGACATTTTCCTGGAGTGCTGGACGGAAAATTATGGTGACACTTACACAGATTATATTGACTCTGGTGAGGTTGTAGAAACCAATCTTGTTTTTGATGATAATTACCAGGGTTGGTTAGTACCAACCTATATGATAGAAGGCGATGCAGAACGCGGCATTGAAGCTACTGCACCTGGCCTGAAATCAGTATCCGATTTGCCGGAATACTGGGAGTTGTTTAAGGACCCCGAGGGTCCTTCAAAAGGACGATTCCACAATTCCATCCCTGGCTGGTTGTGCACAGAACATAACTCGATAAAAGTCGAAACATACGGACTGGATGAATATTACAATGACTTCCTCACCGGCTCAGATGCAGCTCTCTCTGGGTCAATGGTCGCCGCCTATGAGAAAGGTGAAGCCTGGCTAGGTTACTACTGGGCACCAACATGGCTTCTCGGAAAATACGATATGACCCTGCTAGAAGAGGCACCATACGACCAGGAAGTATGGGATCGTGATAGAGGCTGTGAATATATGTCAGTGGCATGCACTAGCGTCGTTCATCCCAGCATGCTGGAAAAAGCTCCTGAGATAGTAGAACTACTAAACAATTATGCTTTGAGTACCAGTGATATTAACTCGATACTGGCGTACATGAGAGACAGTGACTCTGACGCATCAGGTGCTGCTATTTACTTCCTCAAGGAATATGAGTCCATGTGGACCAAATGGGTTCCAGCAGATGTAGCCAGCAAAGTAAAAGAAGCACTTGTCTAAGCAAGGCTTAGCATAAGAGGTATATAAATGGAGAATACAGCGTTGACGAAAGGGTCTTCACAAAGAAGTCAAATGTGCATCCAGGTTGAAGACCTGTGGAAGATTTTTGGCGAAAACGTCGAACGATGCTTTAGCCCCGAAATGCGTGCGTCCAGTAAAGCAACCATACTGGAAAAGACAGGCTGTGTAGTGGCAATAAAAGAAATCTCTTTTGAAGTACAAAAGGGAGAGTTCTTCGTTATCATGGGCCTATCAGGTAGCGGAAAATCCACTCTGATTCGCTGTATTCTCCGCCTCATCAAGACTACAGCAGGCAGGATTCTGATAAATGGAGATGATATTTGCTCCTACAACGACCAGCAACTCACTCACCTGCGCCGCAATACCACCGCAATGGTATTTCAGCAATTTGGACTATTCCCTCACCGTAACGTGCTTGATAACGTAGCCTATGGGCTAAAAGTACAGGGAGTAGCTGAAGAAGAGCGCTATATTAAAGCACGAGAGGTTATCGATAAAGTAGGCCTTAAAGGTTGGGAAAACTATCTGCCAAGCACACTAAGCGGAGGAATGCAACAAAGGGTAGGAATAGCCCGTGCTCTGGCTATTGAGCCAGAGATATTACTTTTGGATGAACCTTTCAGTGGATTAGATCCATTGATACGACGTCAAATGCAGGATGAATTAATAGGACTACAAGAGGAAGTACAGAAGACTATCCTCTTCGTAACACATGACCTTGATGAGGCACTAAAACTTGGAAGCCGTATCGCAATAATGCGAGATGGAGAGATTATACAGGTTGGCACGCCAGAAGAAGTAATAACCACCCCCGGTAACGCTTACGTTCGAGAATTTGTGCAGGACGCATCACCAGCCAAGGTGGTTACCGCAAAGAACATAATGGAACAGCCAAAAGTACTCCTCTACGAATGGCAAGGTCCTAAAGCTGCCATGCACACTTTTCGCACTACCATGACGAACAGCATATTTCTGGTTAGCCATACCGGTATCTTGCTAGGGCTGATAACCTTGGAACGACTGGTTAAATTAATCAGAAACAGGGGCAATTCCCTGAAGGAAGCTTTAGAACCAGACCTCCCCACCTGTACTGCTGATACAGTTATTGAAGAACTGTTCCCATTGGCAGTTTCAACCATGCACCCTATTCCCGTTGTTGACGAGGCAGGAAGATTCATGGGGGAGATATATAACAGCAGCATTATGATTAGCATGATACAGGAGAAAGAAACAGGGGAAACAGAAGAATCAGATAAGGAGGAATCCCATGTTTGAATTTCCTCAATTCTTAACTATTCCACTGGCAGAATGGGTTGATGCAGGCATGTCCTGGATATTAACCAACCTGGGTACTATATTTGATGCAATTGGTACTAGTATTCTGGCATTGCTGCTGACCATTGAGCGTATCTTTCTCTGGATACCATGGATAGTAACAATATTAGCGGTAGGAATCATTGCCTGGCGAGCATTGCGTCAATGGTGGGCGGGAGTACTCTTCGCTGCCATGTTAGTTCTCATCGGCAGCTTTGGTTATTGGGACCTGGCTATGATGACACTTGCCATTATCTTTGCCTCTGTGATTATCTCCTTGCTGATAGGAATCCCCACCGGCATTCTGATGGCTCGCAGCAACATATTCCAATCCATACTCAAGCCATTACTTGATGCGATGCAAACTATGCCAAGTTTCGTTTACCTGATTCCCGCTCTTATGCTTTTTGGACTGGGAAAAGTCCCAGCGGTATTTGCTACCATCATTTATGCAATACCCCCAGTTATACGATTAACTAACATCGGTATAAGACAGGTACCCAAAAGCGTAATCGAGGCAGCTCAAGCCTTCGGGTCCACTCCAAAACAAATACTTTACGAGGTTCAAATACCACTGGCCATACCATCAATCATGGTAGGAATTAACCAGACCACTATGATGGCACTGGCAATGGTTGTTATTGCTTCTATGATTGGGGCAAAAGGACTTGGAATGCAAGTCCTGCTCGCCATCAACCGTATTGAAATAGGTAAAGGCTTCGAAGCAGGAATCTGTATTGTATTTCTGGCAATAATTATCGACCGGATAACTCATGCCATGGCAGCCCGAAAAGAATACTCAATGAGTAACTAGAATACCTTTAATATAGAGTCTAATAAGTTATACCTGGCAACACAGATTCTCGGTCCTCCATTGGAGGATGGAAAGAATAACTATTGCAACTTGGTAAAAATACACATAGTATATATATATGGATCATTTATGGGCACCATGGCGCATGCAGTATATAACAAAGCCAAAAGAAGGCGACTGCATATTCTGTGTAAAACCAAAACAGGATAATGACCGTATAAACCTCATTCTGCACCATGGTAAGAATAATTTTATAATACTAAACGCATACCCCTACAACCCAGGGCATTTGATGGTAGTATTCTATCGCCATGTAGCTAATCTAGAAAATCTAAGCAATGAAGAAACCAAAGAGCATTTTGAGCTAATCCAGAAGAGCGTAACCTTGTTGAATAACACCATTCATCCTGCTGGTTTCAATATTGGGTTAAACGTAGGCAAAGTTGCCGGTGCAGGAGTAGAGGGACACCTTCACACACATATAGTACCTCGTTGGCAGGGGGATGTTAATTTCATGCCAGTGATCGGGGAAACCAGAGTTGTGTCCGAAGGACTAGACACAACCTACGATAAACTTAGAGACGCCTTCAGTCCGTAAAGATAGTGTTAAGAGCTGCTATATCCTCTCTCAAAACCAAACAAATGATTTCGTCTCCTGTTTCCAGTACAATATCATCAGCTGGCAGTTTACCCACTCCATCACGTATCACCAGTGAGACAACTATAGTTGATGGCAATGATAATGCCTTTATTGACTTGCCTACTACCTTTGACCACTTTGACACCTTTGCTAATACGAGTTCTTGCTTAGTACCGACACGAATAAGTGAATTTAAAGGGCAAATAGACGTTTGAGCCTTGATACTCTTCAATATAAGGTCTACCACATTGACTATGCATTTAATGCCCAATTCATTAAAAATATGCTCATTTTTAGGACTGTTAAGCCTGGCGACGACCTGTGTAACAACAAATTTATCCTTGGCAAGCTGACAAGCTACTAAATTATCCTCATCCTCACCAGCAACGGCCACAAATATGTCAGCCCTATCCAGTCCAGCATCTTTTAGCACAGTGACTTCACAACCATTCCCATACAACAAGGCAGTTCCCATTTCATTTTCAAGGCTCTCATACTTCGAGACATCTTTCTCAATTACAAGTACCTCATGGCCATTTTTTATCAAGTCGCTATATAAACTATACCCTACTTTTCCAGCACCAACGATTACAATGTACATATTTCTATACTTTTAACCTATGCTTCACCGAACCAACAAACGCTGCTATCGGGCTAACAGCAGCCAAATCCAGGCTCTCATAGAACTCTGCCTTCTGTGTATCATATATCCTACATACTACACGAGATATACTAAATACCTTCTTGGCAATCTGAGCCGCCATAGCATTTCGCTCATCTTCTTTAGATGCTGCAATAAACGCATCGGCCTTTTCTATTCCTGCCTTTTTAAGCACTTCTTCATCAGTACCATCACCAACCATGGCAGTCCCACTAAAACCATTCGGTAATTTAGTCAACTTACTGGCATCCAACTCTATTATTGTTAATTCATGCCCTTCTATATCCAAGGCAGATGCCAAACCAGCTCCCATGCTACCACATCCCATAACAATTATCTTCACTATACATTCTCCTTAATAGGGCTACGAAGTAGTAACACGCTGCATGGAGACTCCCTGAAAACAATATGAACTGCTTTACCAGGATCAAAAACTCCAAGGCGCTTCTCATATTCAACACCCATTACAATTAAACCTACGTCGTTCCTTGCCTCATCCACAATAGCAGGGCCAAGTTCCCTTGCCTGTAAGAAGTCTTTTACCACTTCGCATCCCATTGAACTGGCAATGTTCT
>JAUUZT010000096.1 GCA_030589825.1 Dehalococcoidia bacterium | reverse complement strand
TTTAAAATCTTTATTTCATGATCTAAAGTACTTTGAGCTTTAATAACATGCGTAAGTTCTTTTATACTAGGTATCGGATATGAGACGGGACGTGTTTCCCAGCAAAATGTCTTTCAGGCACAAGTTGAACTGAGTAATCTTCTTAATGAAAAGATCATATTGAGCAGAAAACGTCGCAGCTTGGAGTATCGGATAAATGAGCTGCTTAATCGTGAAAGTTTTGCACCTATTCAGTTGTCCGGAGATATGAGTTTTACAAATATGAGACTGGACATTGATGAACTCAAGACTATGACTTTAAAACAGAATCCATGGGTACATGTCAGAGAAGCCGAAATAGAGCAGGCTCAATTAGAAATTGAACTTGCCCGGAAAGACTATTGCCCTGATATGGACTTTAAAGTAGTCTATGGCCAAAGGGACAAAGATATGACCGGACGGGATTTAACAGATTTTGTTTCAACCTCGGTTATTATGAACATTCCGCTTTGGATGAAAACCAGACAAAACAAGAAGCTGGCAGCAAATAAAGCTCGTTACCAGGCAGCCATAAAATCTTATGGGAACATTATTAAGAGTCTGCCATACCAGGTGGACGCTTTAGTTAACGAAATCCACAATAGTCAAGAAAATTACCGTCTTTTCTCAGATGCTTTGCTTATTCAGGCTGAACAGTGGGCTATGTCAACGCTTGCTGCTTATGAAGTCGGCGAAGTCGAATTCGATACTATGATTAACTCTCAGGTTCGAATGTTGCGCTTCGAACTCCAGGCCAGGGACTATCTTTTCAGCATCTATCAAAAACTGGCAGAACTGGAGGAAATCATCGGAGGTCCTCTTGTTATACAAGATGTCGGTAGCGCTTCATCCGCTATGCGAAATAAACAAACGGGACATATTCTTGAGAACCGAGCCCTTAAGGAGTAATCATTATGAAACGACCGGTGGCAAGATTAGTTATATTGGTATTGATCGCTTTGAGCTGTTCGTTTATGGGGCCCGAACTTTGGTTTGACACTACAGGAGAAGCTGTTGCTGCGGAAAAAGGGCTTAAGGCAGGAATGATTGACCCCAAAACCGGCAAAAAAATCAAATACTGGGCAGCTCCTATGGATCCCACTTACATACGCAATGAGCCGGGTAAATCTCCTATGGGCATGGATCTGGTACCTGTTTACGAAGAGCACGGGGAAAGCAAAGAGCCTGCTTCAACAATTAGAATCGATCCCGTAACTATTCAGAATATGGGTATTCGTTTTGGACGAGTCGAGAGAAAATTACTAACGAAAGAGATACGTACTATAGGTAACATCACCTATGACGAGACCAGGATATATGCGGTAAATACCAAGTTCAACGGCTGGATTGAGAAGCTCTACATAAATTTCGTAGGTGAAAAAGTAAAAAAGGGCCAACCGCTTTTTGAAATTTATAGTCCTGAGCTGGTAACGGCTCAAACGGAATATCTGTTGTCTCTCCAGCAGTACAAAAGTCTTTCAAAAAGTTCCTACCCTGTCATACGTGAAGGTGCAAAGCGACTTTTGGATGCCTCTAAAAACAGAATGAGTTACTGGGGCCTGAATGAAGTTCAGATAGAACAAATAGAAAAAACCGAAAAAGTGCAAAAAAATATTACCATCTATTCCCCGGCCAACGGAGTTGTTATCAAGAAAATAGCCTTTGAGGGACATTACGTTAAGGCAGGCGAACACCAGTATGAGATAGCAGATCTCTCTACAGTATGGGTAGATGTGGACATCTATGAGTATGAGCTTCCCTGGGTTCAAGATGGAATGGATGCCGACATGGAGCTGTCCTATATACCAGGGAAGCACTTTAGCGGTAAAGTGCTTTATATTTACCCCTACCTTGAACCCCAAACCAGAACGGCCAAGCTTAGATTGCAATTCCCAAATCCAGGCTATAATCTCAAGCCGGGGATGTATGCTAATATTTACTTAAAATCAGACATTTCCAAAGACGCGCTCGTTATTCCCCAGGAGGCGGTTATTGACAGCGGTTTACGCAAGATTGTCTTTGTAGCACTTGGTAAAGGAAAGTTTCAGCCCCGTGAGGTAAAGCTGGGTGTAGAAGGTAATAATAATGAGTTTCAGGTGCTGGAAGGTCTTGAAGAGGGTGAAGAAATCGTAATTTCCGCTCAGTTTATGCTGGATTCGGAAAGCCGCCTGCGTGAAGCTATTTCCAAGATGCTCAAGGTGCGGCAACGGAGCCTTGGCAGTGAAGATAGAACCACCAAGACTATGGGAAATGATGATCTGGATTTAACAGGGATTACCATGGAAGAATAAGGTGCTTGCAATGATCGAAAAAATCATTGAATTTTCCATAAAGAACAAGTTTCTGGTAGTCATTATGACCTTTTTTATCATTGGTGCCGGTATATATGCTATTCTGAAAACTCCTCTTGATGCTATCCCGGATCTCTCTGATGTCCAGGTAATTATCTTTACGGAATATCCAGGCCAGGCGCCTCAGGTAGTAGAAGATCAGGTCACATATCCTCTAACAACAGCTATGCTGTCAGTCCCTCATGCCACAGCGGTACGTGGTTTTTCTTTTTTCGGGCTTTCTTTTGTCTATATCATTTTTGAGGATGATACGGATATGTATTGGGCGCGCACACGTGTGCTGGAATATCTCAATTATATTTCCGGCAGGCTGCCCTCTGGTGTTAATCCTACCCTGGGACCAGATGCCACTGGAGTGGGATGGGTTTATGAGTATATTCTTGAAAGTGATAAACATGATTTATCGCAACTTCGCTCAATTCAGGACTGGTTTCTGCGCTATGAATTGGCCGGCGTACCTGGTGTGGCAGAGGTTGCCTCCATTGGCGGTTATGTTAAACAGTATCAGGTGATTGTGGATCCCAACAAGCTTATTGCCTTCAATATCCAGTTGCAGAAGGTAAAGACGGCTATCCAGCGCAGTAATAATGATGTAGGCGGCAAGCTTGTAGAAATGGGTGAGACTGAATTCATGGTAAGAGGCCTGGGTTATATTAAAAGCATAGACGATCTCAAAACCATACCCATTGGAATAGACCGGCGAGGGACACCGATTCTCTTGCGCAATGTTGCTAATATCAAAATCGGTCCTGAGCTAAGACGCGGCCTGGCTGATTACAATGGAACGGGCGAGGTGGTGGGTGGCATTATCGTTATGCGATATGGTGATAACGCCCTGAAGGTAATTAACAATGTCAAGGATCGTTTGGAGCAACTTAAGTCCGGATTGCCGGAAGGGGTTAGAATAAAAAGCGTTTATGACCGTTCCTCTTTGATCCTCAGAGCAATTGACAACCTGAAAAAGACGCTCATAGAGGAGAGCCTGGTGGTGAGTATTGTATGTATTATTTTTCTGCTCCACCTGCGAAGTGCCTTTGTGATTATATTCACTCTGCCGATAGCTGTACTTATCAGCTTTATAATAATGGAAAAGCAGGGAATCAGCGCCAACATTATGAGTCTGGGAGGTATTGCCATCGCAGTTGGTGCTATGGTGGATGCAGCCATTGTTATGATTGAAAATGCTCACAAGCACATAGAAAACGACGGCGGGAAAAGGCCCCACTGGGACATTATATCTGATGCAGCCAAGGAGGTAGGGCCGTCCCTGTTCATCTCGCTGTTAATCATCGCAATAAGCTTTATTCCAATATTAACATTAGAGGCTCAGGAAGGTCGTCTTTTTAAACCTCTTGCTTTCACTAAAACCTATGCCATGATGGGCTCCTCTATTCTGGCCATCACCATTGTACCTATCCTTATGGGATATATGATTCGCGGTAAGATCCGGCCTGAAAGGAAGAATCCTGTGAATCGATTTTTCATATGGATTTACCATCCGATAATCAAGCTGGTGCTCAAGGCAAAGTATCTGGTAATTATAGCGGCAGTTGCTTTTTTGGCCATGAGCTACATACCATGGAAACAGATTGGTTCTGAGTTTATGCCGCCGCTAAACGAAGGCGATCTTCTCTATATGCCCACAACACTTCCGGGTATTTCAATTACAAAGGCCAAGGAGCTACTTCAGCAAACCGATCGTATTATCGCTTCTTTTCCTGAAGTAGATCATGTTTTCGGCAAGGTAGGCCGGGCTGAAACAGCTACCGACCCGGCACCCCTTTCTATGATAGAAACCACTATCAGGCTTAAGCCCGAATCTGAGTGGCGAGATGGTATGACTATTGAGGGGTTGATAGATGAACTCGACAAGGCCATCCAGTTTCCGGGTTTGACCAATGCCTGGACCATGCCTATTAAAACCCGGATTGATATGCTTTCTACCGGGATCAAGACTCCGGTGGGGATCAAGCTCATGGGAGACGATATGCAGGTGTTGAGCGATCTGGGAGAAAAGGTTGAAGCCATTGTCAGAGGGGTGCCGGGAACGCAAAGTGTCTATGCGGAACGAACCACAGGTGGTAATTTCCTGGACTTTAATATTAAACGCGAGGAGGCTGCACGCTATGGTCTTACTGTAGGTGATATACAGGATATAATCAAGTCTGCTGTGGGCGGCATGAATGTTACCTAT
>JAUUZT010000215.1 GCA_030589825.1 Dehalococcoidia bacterium | reverse complement strand
GGCAAGGATCAAATGGAAATTGATTCTCGTCCTAGTGATGCTTTAGCACTGGCAGTGCGGGTGGGTGCACCAATATTTGCCGAATCAGAAGTATTGGATAAGGCTGGCATTATACTTGAAGAGGAAACCGGAAAGCCAACTTCGGAAAAAAGAGTTGATGATAAAGAACTGAAAGGGCTTTCTGCATATGAAGATTTTATTAACACACTTGATTTAGATGACTTTAATAAGCGCAAATCATAGCGATTATTTATATTAATTCGGATTATTGCTGCGATTAACTTCCTTTGGCTCTATTATGTTAAAGGCAGTATTAGTTTCTGTAATCGTGAATGAGCTTTTTTCTCCTCCTCTGACCAGGCATGCTATTTTAAGAATCGGGATGGGCAGTTAGTAGTACTCTTCTTGAAGGAAAAGTTTAAGAACCATGATCTGACATAGTTCATGCTAAATGCAAAATTGCACCATATGTTTTAGCGATAGTGGGGAAAGTTACCGTTTAATATTTAATCTTATCTCCTTACAAGTAATTATTATCGAATTAACAATAGAGGCATAAAGTCGCAAAGTGGTTTATCAGTCAGCATTGGATTAGAGGGTGCTAAGATATCCATGTGTATGTGTTAACCAGTTTGATTCTTAAGTGCAGGTAAATTTACCCCTTGGGATAAATACTCTATAATTCGTTGTTGTGAAGATAAATAAACTGCATTCATGGGATTTAAGTTATTCCAATGCTCGTGAGATGCAAAAAGAATTGGCAAAGCTGGTGATATCCAGCAGTGAAGTTATTAATCCCCAGTTAATTGCAGGGGTGGATGTATCTTCTAATCGTTTTAGTACTAAGGGTATTGCAGCAGTAGTGGTACTTGATTATCCTGGACTTAATGTGATTGAAGTTGAACTAGAGGAAACTGAATTGCCTATTCCGTATATCCCGGGATTACTATCCTTCCGTGAATGTCCAATTATTCTAGCTGCTTGCGACAGGTTACGGCATACCCCCGATCTATTCATGGTTGATGGGCAGGGTGTTGCCCATCCCAGGCGACTGGGGCTTGCCTCTCATCTGGGGCTTTTCCTTGATGTGCCGTCTATAGGATGCGCAAAATCAATTCTTTGTGGCCACTATGAGTCTCTGAGGGAAGAAGCTGGTTCTTGTACCGAGTTAATCGATAAAGAGGAGATTGTTGGAGCAGCATTAAGGACAAAGAATAAAACTAAACCTGTATATGTTTCTATTGGTCACAAAATCGATATTGCTTCAGCGCTGTATTGGGTAAGAAAGTGTTGTTGTGGCTATCGTCTCCCTCAGCCAACGCGTTTAGCTCATCTGGCGGCTGGAGGAAACTTAATATTCTGAGATAAACTATTATAGAAGAATCCATTTTATAAGGAGTGTTATGGAAGAGCAAGCAGAGGAATTAAAGGCTTTACGCCGTCGAATTTCAGATATAATGGTGCATCTTTGACATTCCTGCTTTAGAGAAAGAGATTGCTCATATAGAGGAGGAATCAGCCAAACCTGATTTTTGGAATGATTCACTTGCTGCTCAGCAAGTGATGCGTCGTCTGGGTGCAAAGAAGAATGTAATAGACACTTGGCGAGGCATGGAAAAGGAAATTATTGAGCTTCATGACATGATTGTATTGGCTATAGAAGAAGCTGAGGAACCGCTGCAGGTGGAACTACAAAAGGAATCAGAGCAGCTATATGTACGATTTGAGAAATTGGAAACCCGCTTGCTTCTCAATGGTGACTATGATGAGAGAAATGCCATGCTTACTTTTCATGCTGGTGCAGGTGGTACGGAATCTCAGGACTGGGCGAATATGTTACTCAGGATGTATCATAAATGGGCTGAAGAACATGGTTATAAGCTAGAGATTCTGGATATTTCTCCTGGAGAAGTAGCCGGAATTAAAAGTGCTATAGTTGAAATTAGAGGAGATTATGCCTATGGTTATCTTAAGAGCGAACATGGAGTTCACAGGTTGGTTCGGCTTTCTCCTTTTGATGCTGATCATGCCCGTCATACATCTTTTGCTCTGATTGAAGTTCTTCCCGAGGCAGAAGAGGAGAAGGATATTCAAATTAACCAGGAAGATCTCAGGATAGATACATTCAAGTCTAGCGGGCCAGGTGGACAACATATGCAGAAAACTAGTAGTGCTGTGAGGATAACCCACCTTCCTACAGGTATAGTAGCTATTTGCCAGGGAGAGAGATCACAACATCAAAATAAAGAATCAGCTATGAAGATTCTGTATACTCGTCTGTTGGAATTTGAACGAATTGAGGGGGAAAAAAGAAAGGCGAAACTTAAAGGTGAACGTATTGAGGCAGAATGGGGAAGCCAAATCAGGAGCTATGTATTACATCCGTATAAGATGGTAAAAGATCATCGAACAAAATATGAAGTTGGCAATGCTGAAGCTGTTTTAACTGGAGACCTAGATGGTTTCATCTCAGCTTATCTTCATTCTAAGATTGCTAAAGAGCTATGAAAAAGCGTATCTTACTGATAGTAATTGTTCTATCCATATTGTTGACAGTACCTTCAGTTGTCAGTGCAGGTAGTGGTGTTTCTGTGCTGGACGAGGGAGTGGAACTTGCTTTCCCTGATAGGATTATTTTTTACCTTGAAGCCCAGAGTACAGTTGATATCGTTGACGCTCGTCTTCATTACCAGGTATCCAGGCTGAATTATGCTAAGGTAACCAGTGAAGGGTGGCCCGATTTTGTTCCTGCGGAAAGAATAGAGACCAGTTGGGTATGG
>JAUUZT010000107.1 GCA_030589825.1 Dehalococcoidia bacterium | reverse complement strand
GACGTTGTTTGTGCCTTCATGATTGAAAAGGGCAGCGCCGTGGAGCAGCTTGATGAGATATTGGATGTCAAAGGCGTGGATATGGTTCAATTTGGTCCCACTGACTATTCTGTAAGTATTGGCAGGCCTGGGACAGCGAGAAGTCCTGAGGTTCAAAAGGTACAACGTGACATGATAGAGAAGGCACTGAAGAAAGGGGTTCATCCCAGGGTTGAGCTGGTTACTCTCGATAGTGCCCAGGAGTTTATTGACATGGGGGTTCGTCACTTTAACATAGGGTTTGATTTGAGGATGATTCATGAATGGTGTCAAGGGAAAGGGGAGAAAATGCGGGAGTTGCTTAACGCTTAGTACTGTCTATAAATCGTGTCTTCATAGCAATTCGGTTCAGAAAAGGAGAGACAAGGATGAAAAAGAATAATCTAAGGGAGCTATTAAATGCAGGCAAGCCAACAATGGGGGTTCATCAGGTTACTGTTTCACCTATTATTACCGAGGTAATCGGTAATTCGGGGGCTTTTGATTACATTGAACTTGTTGGAGAATACGCTGATTGGAATCTTAAAGACCTGTCAGTTTTTGCTCGAACTGTTGAGTTATTTCCTCCAATGTCATCAATGATGAAGGTAGAATGGGATCCCAGGGTATTTATCACGGGTAGATCACTGGCAGCAGGCATCCAGAACATGTTATTTACCGATTGTCGTTCTGCAGAAGAGGTCAAGCAGTGTATTCGTGCGGTAAGGGCAGGAACCCCTGAAGATGGAGGGATTCAGGGCGCTCGCCTCAGTCGTAACGTTGGCTATGTTCTGGAAGGCGGTAGTGCTGCATGGGTGCAAGCTCAGAGAGACGTTGTTTGTGCCTTCATGATAGAAAAGAAGGCAGCCATGGATAATCTTGATGAGATATTGGAGGTGGATGGGGTTGATATGCTGCAGTTTGGCCCTGGCGACTATTCTATTTCACTTGGTAAAGGTTTTGATATGGCAGGAGGAATACTACCTGAAGTGGATAGGGCGCAGCGTGACATGATAGAGAAGGCTTTGAAGAAAGGGAAACATCCCAGGGTGGAGTTGGGCAGTTTTGAGGCCGCAAAGGAATATATAGAGATGGGGGTGCGTCACTTCTGTATTGGTTGGGATGTTGTGGCTGTTCACCAGTGGTGCAAACAAAATGGTGAAGGTTTGAGGCAACTGCTCGCTGAGCTGAAATAGGATTATACGTTAATTGGCTGTTGTTCAGGTTAAGGTTACTGGGCTACAGTGATAGGCAAAGGTTATAAGTAACGGCTATCCAGTATTGGATAGCCGTTATCATTATAGATGTCTTTTGGAAGAGACTATGATTCAGGGGCAGGGTCTACTGCATGTCGGGCGGCGAGAAGGTTGCCATCGGCTACCGTGACAGGGAAGGTGCAACCGGCGGCGACAATCAATCTGCGGCCATCCATTTGTTTGACAGCATCGTGTATCTGTGCTTCAACTTCAGTTCCTGTGCCGCATTGTAGTACACCGAACTGGTCTACTCCTCCTGCCAATGCCCCTAAGAACATCTTGCTGGCATCTGTAAGGCTGGGCCCTGCTGTTCTGTCATGCCAGTTCATCACCTGTACAGGGTAATCAGCCAGTTGGGCGAACATAGGATACTTTCCGTGGAGGTGCAACATGTTGAACCACCCTTTCTCTGCCGCTTTCAGAACCTCCAGGTCATAGGGTCGGCCGAAATGATGATATTCTTCTTCGCTCATTATCTCGTAGCTGGCGGCTCCGGTTGACATGAAGATACCGTCGGCACCTTCCTCAATGACAGCACGTGCAAAGCTCTGACAAGTTTCTGCCAGTGCGGTGAGCACCCTCTCCATACGTTTGGGATTGCGGCGTAGTTCTACAAAGCATGCCTCGTCGCCAGAGAGGCGGGTTGCCAGTGCAAGGGGATTGAACATGGTATGGATGACCGGAGTATCAGGGTCCTTCTTTGCGATTACCATGCGTAAACATTCCAGTTGTTTTCCATAGGTCCCCTTGTGTATATCCAGTGGTTTAATCTGATCCCAGTCAGAGGGTTTCTTGACTGGTGGTTCCAGGAAATCACGCTCCCCGATTAATGTGCCGCCAAATTCATGTTTCAATCCATAATCATCGACGCAATATGTTGATGAAGGTGGAATTTTAATAAAGTCAAAATCATACCTGGTATAGAAATCCAGGGTTACTCTCGCCAGCGACTCTGCTTCCTGATCATCAATTGGCCAGTGCCGCCAGAATGCCACTGGCATGCGGTCAACATTTTCGCCGGCTATTGCTGCTTTTATCCTTTGCCTTTTTGTCATTTCCGTCATTTCAAATATCCTCCTTTAGCTATGTATTATGGATAATATATATTAATAATGATACATAATCTGTAATATTTATTCTTTACTAATCATTTAGACAGGTATTTTAACAGGGCATTGATGCCGATTTCTGTGCCTGTCTGAAGACAGGATTCATCAAAGTTAAAACGGGGGTTGTGGTGAGGATAGTCAAGCCCTTTTGCCTTATTGGCTCCTCCCAAGAAGAAGAAACAACCTGGCACCTGTTGAAGGTAGAAAGACATATCCTCTCCTACCATGGTTTGTTCTGCGATGACCACGTTCTTTTCTCCCACTACTTCTTTGGCTACATCCGTGACCAGTGTGGTCATCTTTTCGTCATTTACTACTACCGGGTGGCGGTGCATATAGTTAAACTCATAGTCAGCCCTGAACCCATCACAGATTCCTTTGATTATATCCTCCATTCTTTTTGGTATGAACTTGCGGATTTCCGGGTCAAGGGTTCTGACCGTACCTGACATTTCCACTTTGTCTGAAATGATATTAAAAGCGTCCCCGCCATTGATGGTGCCTATGGTAAGGACCGCAGGAGTGAGTGGAGAAATCTCACGACTAATGATGGACTGCAGGGCAGTTACTATATGGCTGCTTACCAGTATAGAGTCGATGCCACCCTGTGGTACTGCTCCGTGTGCACTCCTTCCTTTTACTGTTACGGTAAACATGTCGGTGCTTCCCATCAGGGGGCCAGGTCTAAAGGCCACTTTTCCTATAGGAAGGTAATTCCAGATATGTAAACCGATTGCTGCGTCTACAGTTGGGTTCTCAAGAACTCCTTCGGAGACCATAAGCTCAGCCCCGCCAGCTCCTTCTTCAGCTGGTTGAAAAACGAATTTAATAGTTCCCTTTAGTTTATCTCTATGCCGTGCCAGTATTTTAGCTATGTGCAGTGCGATGCTGATATGTCCGTCGTGTCCACAGGCATGCATTTTCCCCTCATATTGGGAGACATAATCCACCTCGTTTTGCTCTTTGATAGGCAAGGCGTCCATATCACTGCGATACATAATTGTCTTGCCTGCCTGTTTGCCTCGCAACAGGCCGACAACGCCTGTTTTTCCGACCCCTGTTTGCACTTCCAGCCCAAAACTGCGTAACTTTTCGGTGACGTAGTCGGAAGTTTCTTTAACATCAAATCTTATTCCAGGAATGCGATGCAATTCCCGCCTGACTCTAATGAGTTCCTCTTTCTCCTGTTGTACCTCCGTCTTAACATCGATATCCATGCAGTTTATCTCCTCTCGCTTTTGTCTTAGCCTGCTATACAGGCATTTAATACAATAAATTGTAGCACCAAATATCAGGCGGTGGAGAACTAGTTCTTAAACTGAGCCGTGTTGAGATTCGGTAATCTCAAGCAGGCTAATTTATGGTACTGTCTACTCCTTCGCCACTATAGCCCATTGTACTTACCACATCAAAATACTGGATGGTGCCATCGGGTACCACCGCCACTCTGGCTGTTACAGGGTAATCATTTTTTAGAATGGCTATTACTTTATCCCAGCTATCTACCCAGGTGATTGCGCCATCAGGAGCGAGCCAGGCTTCGCCAGCTTTGTCATGAAGTGGGGTAAGCAGGATAAAATTCCGGACCTTTTCTGGCAGGTCTGACGCTCTCCATAGCTGCCCTGCGGTATGGTTACCGAATTTACGGCGTAGATAATGGCACACTTCGCCGCTGGGGTTGCTGCTAATCATAACCACAGTACCACCAGAGTCTGGTAGCAGTGATTGTGCTATAAGCGAACCAATCATCGTCTCATTGGACTTGGCATTGCAGTTGACAACCACTATGTCAGGCTTATCTGGAAGAGGACTCCAGTAATGAGATTTTGCCAGTTTTACCCCTTCATAATATTGAGCACCGGGTTCTCCAACGAAGAGGGCTGTGATGTCACCGTGAATATTTACCACGGCATCTATCAGTATATTTAATCCGGACAGGCAGCAAGCCTCTTCTATATCGAGACGCTGGGCGT
>JAUUZT010000081.1 GCA_030589825.1 Dehalococcoidia bacterium | reverse complement strand
CAACAGTTACTTTAAAAGCCTTCTCTACCGCTTCTTTTATCTGCGGCTTGTTTGCAAACTTGGTCACTTCAAATAAGTATTCATTCTTTTCGTCCTTTAGCATAGTAGCCTTTTCCGTGACCAAAGGGCGTCTTAATACTTCATACGGATGCATCTTCACAGACTTACGGTTCTCCATAACTTTTCTATATTTTGCAGCGCAGGAACAGTAACTACTAATGTTTTGTATGATAGAAGTTCCAAAACATTAATCTGAGCGCAAGGCAGAACTCTGACATTAACCAAATTGAGCGATGACTTCAGCACATTAACACTGGCTTCCTCGACGACAATCATTACACTAGAATCTATCTTAAGTGCCGTCAAGATATTGCTCAATTCCTTTGTCTTTGGTCTTTCAAAAGCAAGCCCTTCCACTATCTTCATTTCCCCTTCTCTTACTTTAGAAGATAGCATAGACTTCAGTGCCAACCGCCTCATTTTCTTAGGCATCGATTGCCTATATGTACGCGGTTTAGGTCCAAAAGCCACTCCCCCCCCTCGAAGTAGTGGAGACTTCACATCTCCTCTTCTAGCTCTTCCAGTATGTTTCTGCGCATATACCTTACGCCTACTCCCTTTAACGTCCCCCCTAGATTTTGCTGAGGCTGTTCCCTGACGCTTATTAGCCAACTGCATCAACATTGTCTGATGAATCACTGCCTCATTAGCAGGTAAGTTAAAGATACTTTCATCAAGCTCCACCTGCCCAACAACTTCTCCTGTAATATTATAAATAGAACTTTGCATACTATTATTTATTCACCTTTTCAATAGCTAATATAGAGTTCTTTGCTCCAGGGGTAGCTCCATTAACTAAAAGCAAACTACGACCCACATCCACTTTAACAACCTTAAGATTGCGCACTGTACACTTTTCATCTCCCATGTGCCCAGCCATATGTAACCCTTTGAGCACTCGACCAGGAGAGCTACCAGAACCAATTGACCCAGGTGCACGATGACGGTCAGATTGCCCATGCGTTTTTGGGCCACCTCTAAAATGATAACGCTTTACAACCCCCGCAAATCCTTTACCCTTCGATACACCTCTTACTATTACCCGATCACCACTTTCCAAGAAACTCAAATCTACCTTCTCTCCATCCTTAATCGATTCAATATCATGAGTTCTAAATTCTCGCAGATGGTCAAGATTCCCTGTTCCTTCTGTAGCACTAGTTGCCCTCTTAAGATGCCCTTTTTGTGGAGAATTAAGTTTGCCAAAGTTTTTATAACCCAACTGTACCGCATCATACCCATCTTTTGCTTGCTTCTTCACTTGAGTAACATAGCAAGGACCTACCTCAATCGCACTAACAACCACTACTTCTCCTGTATCCAGGAATATACGAGTCATACCTATTTTTTTTCCAAGAATATACTCAATCATTTTCCCACTACAACTTTATATCTATCTCTACCCCAGAGGCCACATTAATCTGAGTCAAGGCATCAATGGTTTTATTTGTTGGCTGCAATATATCAATGAGCCGCTTATGTGTTCTTATTTCAAACTGCTCTCTGGAATCTTTATCTATGTTCGATGCACGAATAACACAAAATTTCTCTATTGTCGTAGGTAATGGGACAGGACCTACTACTATGGCTCCTGTACGTTCCACTACTTCTACTATTTGACTCATGGACTGATCCACCAGTTTATAATCAAAACCCTTAATTTTTACCCTGACTTTTTGACCAGCCATTATCCCCCCTCTAATGAATTTAGCACTTGCTCAGTTAATCCTTGCGGTAATTCTTCATGTTTACTAAATTCCATAACGTATGTTGCTCTGCCCTGACTAAGCGATCTGAGTACGCTTACAAATCCAAAGGTCCTAGCTAAAGGAATAAGGCACCGAATACTAGATGCCTCATCACTAGTTTCCATGCTATATATATGTGCCCTGCGAGAGCTAAGCTCTCCAACGATCTCCCCTAAAAATTGTTCGGGAGATATTATTTCCGCCTTCATAATTGGTTCCAGCAGAACGGGCTTCGCCTTGGCCATTCCAGCTTTTAAGGCTATTGACCCTGCTATTCTAAATGCCATTTCCGATGAATCAACTTCATGATAACTGCCATCAAATAAAGAGACGCTAACATCTACTATGGGATATCCTCCCAATTTCCCACTTTGCAAGGCCTCTTTGACCCCTGCCTCTACTGCAGGAATGTATTCTCTAGGTATAGCACCACTGCGTATTTCATTGGTAAATTTAAACCCACTACTTCTTTCACCCGGCGCTAACTTAATCCAAACATGTCCATATTGACCTTTGCCACCTGATTGACGAACGAACTTCCCTTCAGCCTCCACAGAAGCCGTAATCGTCTCTTTATAGGCTACGCGTGGTTTACCAACTGAAACCTGAACTCCAAACTCACGAAATATGCGTTCTGCCTGAACCTCAAGATGCAATTCTCCCATCCCAGATATTAATACCTGACTAGTTTCTGGATTATTGATTGCTTTAAAAGTAGGATCTTCCATAACTAGCTTAGTAAGAGCATCTCCCATTTTATCCTGATCAGCCTTGTTTTTAGGCTCTATTGCCACAGAAAGAACCGGCTCAGGGAAACGTATCGATTCAAAAAGTACAGGATGCGAACTATCACAGAGGGTATCACCAGTCTGTGTTTTTCTAAGTCCGACTGAAGCTACAATGCTGCCAGTATCGGCTACACTAACCTCTTCGCGCCGATTAGCATGCATAACATATAATCTTCCTAACCGCTCCTTTATCCCTTGGGTAGAATTAAGAATTTGCATACCTCCCTTAATCTTGCCAGAGTATACCCGTAGATAAGTAAGCTTGCCCATAAAAGAGTCTGTAACAACTTTATAAGCCAATGCCGAAAACGGTTGTTCATCACTTGCTTCACAAAAGATTTCCTTCTTACTTCTCGTATCAATAGCCTTAATCGCTGGTACATCCAACGGAGAAGGAAGATAATCTACAATGGCATCAAGTAAAGGGCGAATACCTTTACCCTTTAATGCACTACCACAAAGTACAGGAACCACCTTATCTTTAACAACCATTTTCTTTATAGCCGCTTTAATTTGTGAACTTTGTATTTCCTGTCCATCAAAGTATTTGACCATGATATCATCATCATATTCAGCCACTTTTTCGATGAGGGCTTCCCGACGTTCAGCCACAATAGCCCGATAGCTTTCAGGGATGTCCTCTTCCAATGGCTTCAATTTAGGATCCTCATAAAAAGTAACAGCTTTGTTTTCTATGAGGTCAATAATCCCCTTAAAAGAAGCCTCCCCACCAAGAGGAAGTTGTACCGGCAATACTGTAGCTTTCAAGCGCTTCTCGATCATTTCAATCGTACGATAGAAATCGGCACCAAGCCTATCCATCTTATTTATAAAACATATCCTAGCTACATTATACTTGTTTGCCTGCCGCCACACCGCTTCTGATTGAGCTTCAACTCCTGCCACAGCATCCAAAACAACGACCCCACCATCCAATACTCTTAGGCTGCGTTCCACCTCCGCAGTAAAATCCACATGTCCCGGCGTATCTATAATATTTATACGGTGCTCATTCCATTCACACGTAGTAGCTGCTGATGTTATTGTGATGCCACGTTCCCGTTCCTGATCCATCCAATCCATAACCGCCGTCCCATCATCAACCCCTCCTATTTTGTAAGTGCGTCCGGCATGATACAGGATTCTCTCCGTACTAGTAGTCTTGCCCGCATCAATATGGGCAATAATACCAATATTCCTCACTTTTTCCATAGGGAAAACTCGTGACATAATTTTATTCTTTACCTCAAGTATTGCTTGCAACTTACCTTTTTACCAACGATAATGAACAAAGGCTTTATTGGCTTCTGCCATCCTGTGAACATCATCACGCCTCTTGATAGTCATTCCCTGACCCTGAATAATATCGCTTAACTCAGCGGATAGCTTCTCCGCCATGGATTTTCCAGCACGCTTCCGTGCCGAAGCAATAATCCAACGCATGGCCAGAGCGTTACCCCTGATTTTTTCAACTTCTATAGGAACCTGATATGTCGCACCTCCAACGCGACGTGGTTTAACCATAAGTTGAGGAGTAGCACTTACAATCGCTTTTTCCAAAACCTCTTGAGGTTCACTACCACTACGTTGACCGGCAAGCTGTATTGCCTCGTAGACGATACCTTCAGCCGTCGCCTTCTGGCCTCTCATCATTATCCTGTTAATAAATTTAGCCACCAACGGGCTGTTATATTTAGCATCAGGTGCCGGTATTCTCTTTACTACTTTTCTTGCTTTTCTTGACATCCGATTCCTCTATTAGTCCTGATTTCGCTTAGTACCATAAAGACTACGACCTCGTTTACGTCCAACTACACCCTCAGCGTCAAGAGTGCCCCGAATAATATGATATCGAATACCTGGCACATCTTTTACTCTGCCACCACGAATCATAACTACAGAATGTTCCTGAATATTATGCCCTTCACCAGGAATGTAGGCATTCACCTCCATTCCATTAGTCAACCTCACACGAGCCACCTTACGTAGGGCAGAATTAGGTTTCTTGGGGGTAACCGTTTTTACCTGAATACATACCCCCCTCTTCTGTGGACATCCTTTAACCCACCTGGTTTCATTACTCATGGCATTATGAATAAAATGTAACGCAGGTGCCTTGGTTCGCTTAATAACTTTCTTTCGTCCTTTTCGGACAAGCTGATTAATTGTCGGCATTACTTTTCCCCACTTACTTTATACAGCCTAAAAAGCCACCTAGCTATACACTGGGCCACAACCCCTAAAAACCCAGCCCAGTTACAACCAGCTGGCTTTTCTTTAGCCTTAAGCGATTT
>JAUUZT010000009.1 GCA_030589825.1 Dehalococcoidia bacterium | reverse complement strand
GGATTATTAGGAGATGCAAGAAAAATAACCTTCGTTTTCTTATCAATGGCTTTTTTAATACCTTGTATATCCAGTTTAAAATCATTGTCTCTGGGTATATCAATTACCTCACCACCACATATTCTGGTGCTAAAGGGATACATCCCAAACGTAGGTGAGCAATTTATTACTTTATCACCTGGATTAATAAATAGTCTAAGGATAAGATCAATGAGGTCATCACTGCCACTCCCACATACAATCTGCTGGTATCTAAAACCGGTGTGTTTTTCTAATGCCAGTCTTAATTCTCTCTGTTCTGGATCAGGGTAAATATTGTAATAGGAGTACTTTTCCAGAGCTTGATTAACTTTTGGCGAACAGCCATATCGGTTTTCATTGCCATCAAGTTTTACTATTCGTTCAATAGGCAACATCGTTTTTTTACTTAAAACTTCCAATGGCTCTATCGGAGTATATTCTGCCATAGCAATGATCTCAGCCCTTAACATAGTTTCTAATTTCATCTCTTTGTCTCTACATCTATCAACCTAATCTAACTCCTATCGCATTGGCATGTGCATCTAATCCTTCATGCCTTGCTATTACCATAGCTGCCTTCCCTAACTCTTGTATGCTAGTTTTATCTGCATTGATGATGTCGGTAACCTTTAAAAAATCATCCACTCCTAAAGGAGAACCAAAGCGTGCATTCCCCCCCGTTGGTAATACATGACTTGGACCAGCAATATAATCACCGAGGGCAACAGGTGAATTATCGCCAATAAATATACATCCAGCATTATGTATTTCAGAAATCATAGTAGCAGCATCTGTCACCATAAGAGACACATGTTCCGGTGCGTAAATATTTACTAACCTGATAGCCTCATTAATATTTTCTATAGATACGATGATACCTCTCTCAATAGCCTGTCCGGCAATAATTTTTCGTTGAAGCTTTTTCAACTGCTTAATTATTTCCGTCTCCACCTGCTTTGCCAATTCATCTGAGGTAGTAATCAGTATTACCGAGGCCAACGGATCATGCTCAGCCTGGGCTAAAAGGTCAGCCGCACATAGTATTGGACTAGCTGTCTCATCCGCCACAATTACTATTTCACTAGGACCTTCCAAACCATCAATATCAACTGCGCCATATACCATTTTCTTGGCTAATGTCACGAATATATTACCTGGTCCACAAATTTTGTCTACCGCAGGTACTGATTCAGTTCCAAAGGCCAAAGCAGCAATAGCTTGCGCTCCTCCAATTTTAAAGACATTCTTAACCCCAGTTATTTTAGCTGCCGCTAATGTACAGGCATGTATATCTCCACTCCTATTTGGGGGTGATACCAATACAACATCATTGACCCCAGCAACTTTCGCAGGTATGGCAGTCATTAATACCGTCGACGGGTAAGCTGCAGTACCACCAGGAATATATAACCCTACCCTGTTTAAAGGGCGAATTATTCTTCCCGCGATATTGTCTGCAAAACTAATTCCGATTTTTGGTTTACAGGCGATGTGGAAATCTTCTATCCTTCTAGCTGCCAATTTAAGCGCTGCCACAAGCTCTGTATCTACTGAGTTGTATGCCTCTTCAATTTCTTCTTCGCTTACTTTTGTAGTGTTAAGTTCGATTCCATCTATCCTGGTGGTATAGTAGCTAACAGCATTATCACCTCTCTTCTGAACATCTAAAATGATATGCTCAACCACCTCTTTAGCAGAAAGACTTTCCCCAAAGATTTGTTTAATTTTTATAGCTGTCTTTGGTGAAACGCCAACCTCAGTGAATTTCGCCCGTTCCAGTAATTTCTTAGCCTTAGTGAAACCCTTGATTGTTAGCATAATAATCCTGTTTTAAATAGTTGGGTGAGAAACTCAACCCTCTCTTTCTTTCCAGGTAATTCAAGCTTATCCCTGTTTCCAATAAGACAAGCAGTGGATTCGAAAAGTACATCAATTATTTTTAAATTATGTTTCTCCAGTGTTTTCCCTGTCTGTGTGTTATCAATAAGCAAGTCAGCGTCATCTGGCAAAAATGCTTCACTTGCCCCCCAAGTAGGGATTAACTTATATGGATGAATATGATTCTCCCGCAGATATTTATCTGCTATGTTGATATATTCTGAAGCTACTCTTAAAGCGGTATATTTTTTATTCTTAGTCAACAATCTTAGCTCGTCAACGTTGTTTGCCTTCATTGCCTGATTCACTGCCGCCACAATTCTCACTCCACCGAAGCCAAGATCAAGCAATTTCACCACAGGACTTGCAGGATAGCTATAGAGATGTTCAGATAACCAATCCATACCTGTTATAGCCAAATCGAAATTACCATTGGCTACTTGTAGTGGCATATCCTGAGGCCTGATTACCTTGATACCAAGCCATTCAAAATCAGTATTTGGGCGACGGCTGATAATACCTGAATAGCCTTCGATATTAAAGCCAGCCTTTACTAGTATTTGAGAGGTAGGCTTTTGCTGGTGCCCATCAGGCAAAGCCAGTTTGACCTCTTTTGACTGCCATCTGGAGAGTGAGACTACAGGCCTCTCTTTTTTTATTGTTTCCTGAATTGATATTATTGGTTTAGAAAAATAATTTCTGTTAAAACAATTTAATACCTGACCGAGAGCCTTGCCTTCAATGCTTTTCCTGTTTCCTATCAAATAAGCAGTACTAGATATAATTTTCTTTAAAGGTACTAGCCCATAACCTTCCAGTACTTCTTTATTCTTTGCCCACGATAACGCCAGATCAGCATTTTCAGGAGGATAGGCTTCGCTAGCTCCCCAAACAGGGAAAACCTTGAAACTTCTCAGTCTCATTTCTAAGGCAAAGGCTTGAGCCAAATTAGGATATTCGGTGGCAATACACCACCTGAATTGCTTGGTTTTCAAATCATCCCCAGCTACTATATCCGACTGGTAGCTTGCTGACAGGTAGATATTACCTTCGCCATAACCCAGACTTGATATTTTCACCAAGTCACTTGCTGGATATCTAGCTGCAAGTTCTTCAATCCAATCCAGTCCACATATTCCAAGATCATAGTTGCCAATGGATACCTGTACAGGAATATCTTTCTCTTGAAATATTTTTGCTGAAAGCCGAGGTAACAACTCTGATTTAAGCCGATACTGTCTTGTTTTTTCTTTATAGTTATTAAATCCGAGCCCTATATTTTCAAGCAATATGGAGGTAGCTGACATTAGTCTGCCTTTAGGTAAAGCAACTCTAACACAGTCCGATTGTGTTTTAGAGATTCCATTCACTGAACGAGAACCTTTAATACTTCCGATTGTGAGATAGTATTCCAATGCTGTTGTTGTTTTTGATCAAATACATCATATGAGGTCATATCCGCTCTGCAAGCCGATATAATCCAGCGATATTCTAATAGCTCTGTCTGAGTAAAATTAATGTCTACAGAATAACCTGCTTTCCGAAGGGACTCGGCTAAAATGAAATAGTCCTCCATCCTTTGTGGTATCGTATCATTGCCCTTTATTAGAACTGCTCGTTTTTGTTTCTCTCTTCTATCCAGCGACACTGATTTCAATATCGAGTCGATGTATAGAGCAAAGCCACTGGCGGGGCGTTTTCCTCCATCCATAAGAGGAATAAGGTCGTCATATCTGCCTCCACCACCAATTTTAATACCTTCTGCTGATAGCTTAAAACACATTCCAGTATAGTACTCAAAGTTTTGAATTGCCGTCATATCAATTTCGTAATCAAAAGACAGGCCATCCAGCAATGTTGTGATACTAATAAAGTCTTCCATATTTGATTTAAGCTCTGGAGAAGCTTTTGGATACAATGAGCTGATATTCTCCAAGAAATTTTTCGATTTCCCCTTTAAATTTAGAAGTAAAGGAAGGAATTTCCCTGTCTCCTCTTCTTCCTTTTTAATTAAAGCTTGCCAATTCCCATCAAGTACACTATCTATTAAACTGGTCTCTTCTTCTGAATCTATTGCTATTTCTTTTATTAACGCTTTTACCAAACCAGCGTGTGACAGTTGTACTTTTACATTACTGATACCAATTTTTTCTGTTATTTCCTTAGCTAGAGATATCGTCTCAACATCAGCAGCCAATCTTGTCCCCCCTATAAACTCCGCTCCACATTGCCATCGTTCTCTGTTTGCCTTACCAGTCGCCTCAAAAGCAAAAATATTTGTTACGTAACAAAGTTTGGCTGTCATAAGTGTATTAAGCCTATCAATATAAAGCCTGGCTATAGGAATGGTTCCATCTGGTCGTAAAACTACTCTCTCCCCACTCCATCCATCCCAATCAAGAAACGAATACACCTTATCTATCATACTTGGAGTTAATGTCCCTGTTGCTGTAAATAAATGGAGATATTCTAGTGTTGGAGTTCTTACCTCTTGATATCCATAGTTGTAACAGCAATCTAAGAACAGCTTTTCAATATGCCGAAAAGCTGACATGTCCTCCGAAAGAAGATCTTTCATTCCCTTACATTTATTATTTTCCATTTTTATAACTCACCAATTCCTTTATTCTACACTAAGCTATACATGCCTTCAATGCTGCTGTTTGTTGATTCAATAATCATAGTCTATAATTCAATTATTGGATTGAGGTTACAACTATGATTCGAACGTTATCTAGATTATTTATATCCGTCGTGATGCTACTAGCCATGGTAATTGGATTAAGTGGAAGTACGGTTCAAGCTTATGGCTCAGAGGTTGTTGTCTTACACGTAGAGGACACTATCTTGCCGGTGGTTGCGGATTATATAGACCGTGGCATAAGCAAGGCTGAAGAGGATGACGCAACTACCTGCGTTATCATTGAGTTAAATACTCCTGGTGGACTACTTACAACAACAGAAGATATAGTTCAGCGAATAATGAATGCTGATGTCCCGATTGTAGTGTACATCACTCCAAAAGGGTCATGGGCTGCTTCCGCCGGGACGTTTATCACCTTATCTGCTCACATAGCAGCAATGATGCCTGGCACAACAATTGGTGCTGCACACCCTGTAAGCGCAGGGGAAGAAGAAATACCAGAATATCAAATGGAAAAGATAACCAACTTTTCCGCTAAATGGATGAGAACTATTGCTGAAGAGCGTGGTCGTAATATGGACGAGGCCGAATTAGCAGTCACTGAAAGTAAATCCTTTAGTGATACTGATGCACTGGAAAGTAATATCATCGATCTTAAGGCTGACAATTTAGAGGACCTCATCGCTCAAATCGATGGATGGGAAGTTACTTTAGCTAGTGGTGAAATAGTTACCATTGATACTGCAAACTATGATCTATCACGAGATAGCATGAATAGAGTAGAAGATTTCCTACAGACCATTAGTGACCCCAATATAGCATTTATATTGCTTAGCCTGGCCACTATAGGATTGATAACCGAAGTTACAAATCCTGGACTTATATTCCCTGGAGTGGTTGGGGGTATTAGCATGGTACTGGCATTCTACTCGTTAGGCGTACTTAATGCTTACTGGGGAGGAATATTACTTATTATTCTAGCTATGGGTCTATTTGTTACAGAATTTTTTACGACAAGTTTTGGATTATTAACCGCAGGCGGCATTGCTTCAATGGTTACTGGGGCACTGATTTTATTCAGTTATAGTCCTGGAATAGAGATAAATAGAGGACTGATTGCCGGAGTATCAATTGCTGTCAGTGCTTTCGCTATTTTCGTTATTGGTGCTATTATTCGAAGTCAAAGACGTACCAGTGCTACAGGTACGGAGGGGATGGTGAACAAGATTGCTATAGCCAGAACACCATTAAATCCCACAGGGACAGTAGCTGTTGAGGGAGAGTTATGGACAGCTATAGCTGAAGGTGACCAAATACAAGCACGAGACGAGGTAGTAATAACCAGAGTTGAAGAATTGAAATTGTGGGTGATAAAAAGACAAAGTAAAGGAAGAATCTAATATGTTCTCTTTTGAAATGACCGGACCAATCATAGTAACCATTATCCTGGCTATAGCTTTAGTCATCTTTGCTATCATTGCTATTGTAAAGGGACAAAAGCGAAAACTTAGCGCTGGTGTTGAGGATATGATTGGGAAAGTAGCCACAACCCATACAGCACTCAATCCTACAGGCACAGTTTTTGCTGAGGGTGAGCTTTGGAATGCTATTACTGAAGATAACCACATTGATGTTGGTACTGAAGTAATCATAACTGGAATATCTGGCTTAAAATTGCAGGTAGCAAAAAAATATAAAAAGGAGGATAAAGTTTAAAATGGATAATCTATTTCTCTATGGAATCATTGTCCTGGCAATAATAATGCTTCTTTCGCAAGCTCTTAAAGTTGTCCAGGAATATGAAAGGGGAGGTGTATTTCGTCTTGGTAGGTTTGTTGGGCTACGTGGGCCAGGCCTCATCTTTCTAATACCTTTTATTGAGCGAATGCGTAAGGTTGATATTCGTGTGATAACAATGGATGTGCCCCAGCAAGAATGCATGACTGTAGACAACGTTACTGTCACAGTCGATGCAGTGGTTTACTTTCGCGTCGTTGACGCTGCCAGTGCTATCCTAAAAGTAAGCAATTATATCAAAGCCACACATCTACTGGCCCAGACCACTTTACGAAATGTAGTTGGCCAATCTGCGTTGGATGACCTGCTATCTCAGAGAGAGCAACTTAATGAAAAGATGCAAAAGGTTGTTGATGAAGGTACCGACCCCTGGGGAATAAAGGTAAGCATGGTAGAGACCAAAGAAGTACAACTACCTGAATCAATGCAGCGAGCCATGGCTGCGCAGGCTGAAGCGGAGAGGGATAGAAGAGCTAAAGTGGTACATGCTGAAGGTGAATATCAGGCAGCACAAAAGCTGGCTGATGCCGCAAAAATCATGTCTTCTGAGCCCGCAGCATTACAACTTCGCTACCTCCAAACATTGGCTGCTATTAGTAATGAAAGAAGTAGTACAATAGTTTTCCCGTTGCCAATGGAATTAATTAGCGCATTTATAACTAATACTGATAAGAAATAAACGATTACATGAATAGTGCCTGCTCATTAACAGAGCAGGCACTATTATATCTGCCTTTTAATCAACTCTTTTTATTTATTGGTTTTCTGCTTTATTGCTTGCATTTAAGGCAAACAACTGCCAATTATTTCGTGCAGAGATTTAATGTTGTTATCCCTCATGAACTCGTTGATCCCATTTACTATGTTGGTGGTAGCATGCAAATCAATCAAGTTTGCAGTGCCAACTTGCACTGCACTGGCACCGCAAGCTAAAAATTCCAGAGCATCCATAGCACTAATAATTCCACCACATCCTATCACCGGAATATGCACCGCTTTGGCCACTTCATATACCATATAAAGTGCTACAGGCTTAATAGCAGGCCCCGAAAGACCACCGCTAATATTACCCAGGCATGGTTTCCGTTTTTTTATATCAATCGCCATACCCTTCAGAGTATTAATTAAAGAAATTGCATCGGCTCCAGCATCTTCTACAGCAATGGCAATATCTGTTACGTTAGTTACGTTAGGTCCCAGTTTCACCATGATTGGAAGGCTGGTAATATTTTTAACTGCCCTGGTTAATTTAGCTACAATCTTTAAATCCGCCCCAAACAGCATTCCTCCAGCCGTGATATTCGGGCAACTAACATTTATTTCGACTCCACTTATACCATTAACCCCTTCCAATTTTTCCACCACTTGAATATATTCATCAATGGTTTCCCCTGCTACATTCACAATTACCGGTACCCGCCACTTTTCCCATACTGGTGCTTTGTCTTTTATAACTGCATCTACACCAACATTTTCCAATCCTATAGAATTAAGCAATCCACCGACAGTTTCTATTATTCGTGGCTGAGAGTTCCCATTTCTTGGCATAAGGGTCGTGCCTTTACAAATTATGGCTCCCAGGCGCTCTATATCAATAAGGTCAATATATTCTATTCCATAACCAAAGGTACCAGAGGCCGTCATCACAGGATTACTCAGAACTAATCCTTTTGGATGAGATGGAGCAAGTTGTACTGCACAATCTAGATAATCATAATTCATAATTCAATTTTAGCATTGTTTAGGATTTAACATGATGCTGTGTTTTATAGCATTTGGCATGGTAAAATTCAAACTATGAGAGAGACTAGCTACAATATTCGACCAATGATAGAAGCCGATATTGCTGAAATATCAGAGATTGACAAAGAGGCTTTTCCTGGTGAATCAATATTTCGTCCTTTCTCATCCTTCAAATCTGATATTAACAACTCATCAGTCCACTATTCTGTTGCTTACTCCAACGAGCCAGAGATACTGAGAACAGAAGAGATTAAATCGAGGAAGATATCATGGTTTAAACGTTTATGGCAACATCGTAAATCAGAATCGTCGGAACTAAAATCAACTGATTTAGTTACAGAAGGTCATATAATTGGCTTTGTCGGCTTGTGGATTATGTTGGATGAGGCTCATATTACTGCACTTGCTACAAGAAATAATTATCGTCGCCAAGGAATAGGCGAAGCATTACTTATATCTGCCATTGAAACCTCTATCAGTTTGGGATCTCAGATGATTACTCTTGAGGTACGTATCTCTAACGCAATAGCGCAGGCACTATATTTAAAATACGGCTTTATTATTGTTGGAAAACGCATTAGATACTACTCAGACAATAATGAGGATGCCTTGTTAATGAGTATCGAGTCCACTAACTCTGTCAATTTTAAATCTCAATTTCGCAAACTAAAAGAGGCCGATAGTCATTTTTAGAAGCCTTACGAAATTTGTTTAAGACTATTGTTTGATTTATTAATATCCGTTCCTGAATAACTTTGGATATATTTCGCTAGATATTGATTAAGCAATTTGAGTGCTGCTTCAGCAACGTTTTCTCTGTTTTCTTGGCGACTACCTGACAACACAATTTTTTTATATATGCTCGTATAGCTAGAGGACAATCCAATATAAAACAATCCAATTGGCTTGTTAATACTACTTCCCGTGGGACCTGCGATACCTGTATCCGAAATACAAATATCCACGTTTAATAATATTCGTGCACCTTGAGCCATCTCTATAGCCGTTTCCTGAGATACAGCACCATATTTTTCCAGCGTTTCCTTTTTAACACCCACTACATTGTTTTTTATCTCATTGCTATAAGCTACAAGTGCCCCTTTGAAGTAAGCAGAACTACCTGGCACACTGGTCAATTTAGCAGCTATCTTGCCTCCAGTTGCTGACTCAGAGGTAGCAATAGTCAACGACTTCCCTGTTTTCTTCTGGCATTCAGCAACTAATCTAGCTGTCTGCACCTCTTGTTTTATCATATGCTATTTATATAAAAATGTGTTCTAATACTATATCTCTAATATGGTGCAGTAAATAAAAAAAGAAACTTTCTGGCAACGACATATTTTCCCGAAGGGTTGCCCCTTAAGTATCGTCTGCGCTGGAGCGTTTCACTTCCGTGTTCGGGACGGGAACGGGTGGTGCCACTCCGCTAGAGTCACCAAAAAATTTCTCGTGGCACTATTATAATATATAGTTAATGAATATTCAACTAACACCAATAATTACTGATAATACTGCAACTCAATACTATATTGGCTGCAGCGGTTGGTACTATAATCACTGGCATAGTCTTTTTTATCCAGCAGAATTGCCAAAACCAGAATGGCTTCCATTTTATGCAAAACAATTCAATACGGTAGAGCTAAATAACAGTTTTTACCACCTACCTTCGGAGGAAATATTTAAAAAATGGCGAGAATCAACACCTGGTAATTTCGTATTCTCTGTTAAAGTTAGCCGCTTTATTACTCATATTAAAAAACTCAGGAATTCTGAGGTTGCTCTAAATAAAATCCTGTCCCGAGCATCTATTTTACAAAATAAGTTGGGTCCTCTGCTATATCAATTACCACCCAGCATGAAACGAGACGACGATATATTGTGCGAATTCATTTCTTTATTGCCTGGTTGCTATCGCCATGTATTTGAGTTCCGTCACAAATCATGGCTCGATGAATCAGTATTTAGTATTTTACGTAGATATAATATCGGCTTCTGTGTCTTTGATATGCCTGATATCGATTGCCCTCTGATAACTACCAGCGACTTTGCTTATATTCGTTTTCATGGTAGTCAAAAACTATACTCAAGCCATTATTCAAACAACGAACTCTCACAATGGTCACAGAAGATTATCCAACTATCCCAAAAAGTCAAAGCCATTTATATATATTTCAACAATGATGCTGAAGCTTTTGCTGTAAATAATGCCCTGACCCTGAAAAATTATTTACAGTAGTAATAATAATATAGAAAAACCGGTTCAATTTCCTCAATATTGCCATTAGTCACTATCAAATCGAGATGAGAATAATTTAGTGCTGAAAAAATTACCAGTACTCTTTTAATTTTTTAGCCATGGTCAAATTCATGCAGTCTATTTGCCCAATCTCTTCAACTGAAGCCTCTTTCATAGCTTGTATTGAACCAAACCTTTTGAATAACGCTATCTTTCTTTTTGGTCCAATGCCAGGGATATCATCCAAAATAGAGCTGAAACTTTTTCTTTGCCTTAGCTTACGATGATAATTAATTGCGAAACGATGTGCTTCATCTCTTGCTAATTGAAGAATATGGATAGCAGGAGAATCTTTTGAAATATCAATTGGGGAACTCCTGTTTGGTATGAAAACGTCTTCATTTTCCTTAGCCAGGCTTGCTAATGGAATCGAGACTCCTCGCTCCTTTATTACTTTTAAGGCTGCATTAAGGTGTCCTTTACCACCATCAATAAGGATTAGAGAAGGTAACCTGGCCCAACCTGTACTGGGCAAAGTATGTTTACTAACATTTTCCAGATTATCTATGTGATTATTTCCGTCCCCCCTGAAATATCCAGTATCTAATTGCATACCTTTAACAAGGCGTCGGTTCAGGACTTCCTGAATCATGGCATAATCATTAGGTTCAGTTGTTATTTTAATTCTGAATCGGCGATATTGAGTTGGTTCAGGCAACCCATTCTCCAATACAGCCATACTGCCAACAGCATATGCCCCCTGAATATTGGAAACATCATAGCACTCTATCCTCTTTGGAATATCTGGTAGCTTTAGCTTGTTCCGTAATTCCTGTAATCCTGATTGTATTTGCTCCTGTTTTGGTTGTTTATTTTTAGTTAGCAGTAGCCCGTTGTCAGCATTCCTCGCTACCATATTAACCAGTTGTTGTTTTTTTCCACTTCGTGGAACCCGAATCCGTACTTTATCGCCTTTGCATTGCTGAAGCCAATCAACAAGCACTGGCTTTTCAGTTACCTGATGTTGTAGTAGTAGCATCGGTGGTATATACGAAGCATCGGTATAATACTGTTTAATAAAACATGTAATAATTTCGCTGGGGTTATCATCACAGATGCCCTCCATGACAAAGTGATCGTGCCCAACAAATTTATCATTACGAATGAAAAATATTTCTACATAAACCAAATCCTTATCTTGTGCAAAGGCAATAACATCATGTTCACCATCCAGCTCAATTGCAATTTTTTGGCCTTCTATGACCTTCTGTACTGCTCTAATTTGATCACGAATTGAAGCAGCTTTTTCAAATTCCAATTTCTCCGTAGCAGTTTTTAACTTCTGTAACAGTCCCTGTAACACTAATTCTTGTCTG
>JAUUZT010000016.1 GCA_030589825.1 Dehalococcoidia bacterium | reverse complement strand
ATAATAAGTACATTGATTCAGTATAACAGATACATAAACCTTTCTATCCTCTGTTTTAGGGCATTCCAACCCTGCTAAACCTTCCTAACTTAATATGTCCAATTCCAGGTATTCTCTCCAGTGTTGTCCTTATCCCGATTCAGGCTCACAAATATTTAAGCCATCAGAATTATGCCAAACTTTGTGCATTGATACTATCAACGGGTAGTGATATCCTTTATATGAAGAACATACTACTTTCACAAGAAACTAACTCAAGAGGAGGAGCAACATGGCAATACTGGAAGAACCAATTAAAGAACCTCTGAAACTCAGGAATTTCATCAACGGGGAATGGCAGGAATCCCAAACGAAGAATCTCAGGGATATTGTAAATCCAGCAAATGGTAAAGTGATTGCCAGTATGCCGGTATCTACCGAAGATGAAGTAAAAAGTGCTGTAGCAGCAGCCAGTGAGGCATTCCCCGAATGGAGAAGAACTACTCCTCTGTCTAGAGTAAGATGCCTGTTCAGACTCAAGGAATTGATGGAGGAAAACTTTGAAGAGTTAAGTCGAATCCAGACCATGGAGCATGGAAAGACTATTGATGAATCGAGGGGAGAAACGAGGCGAGGAATAGAGATGGTAGAGGTAGCCGCCGGGATACCCTCCCTGATGCAAGGCTCAATCCTGGAGGATATCGCTTCTGGCATAGATGAGCAGTTGATATATCAGCCACTGGGAGTGTTCACCTGCATTGCCCCTTTTAATTTCCCCTTCATGGTACCGCTATGGTACCTGCCCTTCGCTGTAGCCACCGGAAATACCTTCGTGTTGAAACCATCACCAAGGACACCCATAAGCCAGAACAAGCTAGCCGAATTATACGATGAGGCGGGCTTCCCTCCTGGGGTAATAAATCTGGTCAATGGTGAAGCAGACGCCGTATCAGTACTGTTGGAACATCCAGACATCAAGGGAGTTACCTTTGTAGGAACAACTGCTATAGGGAAAAACGTCATCTACAAGAAATGTGGGGAAACAGGAAAACGAGTCATTGCACAAGGCGGCGCAAAAAATTTCATGATAATAATGCCCGATTGTAACCTTGACGCTACCATTGCAGCCTTGATGACCTCCTTCTACGGTAATGCCGGCCAGCGTTGTCTATCTGCAGCCAATGCCGTTATCGTTGGCAAAGATGATGCTTTCTATAAACGTTTCACAGATGCATTTTTATCGGCATCTTCTAAAATAAGAGTCGGATACGGATTAGATGAATCTACACAGATGGGTCCTATGCAATCGCCAGATGGGAAAGCCAGGGTGCTGGGCTTTATAGAGAAGGGTATCCAGGAAGGCGGCAGAATGGTGCTTGATGGTCGAAAACTAAAAATCAACGGGGATTATCCCGAAACATGCTTCGTCAACCCCACCATATTCGAGGATGTCACCTCTGATATGACGATTGCCAGAGAGGAAATCTTTGGTCCTGTAGCCAATATCATTAGGGTCGACGACCTGAACAGCGCTATAGAAATGATAAACAGCAGCCGCTATGGAAATGAAGCAGCCGTCTTCACTTCAAGCGGTAAAGTTGCCAGGGAAGTGAGATACAGGGTACAGTGTGGCAACATCGGTATCAACATTGGAATAGCTGCCCCGATGGCTTTCTTCCCCTTCTGTGGGATGAAGGATTCCTTCTTTGGCACTCTACATGGACAGGGAAGAGATGCCATTCGTTTCTTTACAGAAAGTAAGGTCGTTATCGAGAGGTGGTTTTAGATGCAATCCCCCACTTCATCTGAAGTGATAAGTTTTGCTACTAAGCTAGAGGAGAACTCAGGCAATTTCTATGAAGAATTTGCCCGGAGGTGGGTCAACGAAAAGGACCCCTGGAACGACTTTAGCGCACAAAATAAAAAGAATAAAACGGCTATACAAAGAGCATACTATGGAGTTATCTCCGATGCCCTTGAGGGCTGTTTTGCCTTTAATGATATAGATATGGATAATTATTACATCAATACTGAACTGCCATTAGAACTAGGTTACGAAGAAAGCCTGCGCAAATCTATAGTTATGGAAGATACTATTATAACTTTTTATCTGGATACAGCAAGGGCAGCAAAGTCATTGATGGCTGATGTTCCCGTAGCCTTCGAAAGAATAGCCAGGAAAAGAAAGGAACGCCAACTGGAATTGAAGAGTATTCTTAATGCATTATCGATTAAGAAGTAGTCATATAAAGTACCTCAGGAGGTAAAGAAATGAAGGCATTCCCATTCGCTACAGCGAAGAAAATCATCTTTGGGAGAGGAAGCGTACAGCAACTCAGTGATGAATTAAAAATATTGTGCTCCGGCAAGATAGCGATAATAACCGATGAAATTATTAGTAAAGCAGGTCCCCTTGATACGGTAAAAAATGTACTGCACGGGGCTGGTTTAGAATATGACATATGGGATAAGTCTAAATCAGAACCGTCAATAGAGAGTGCTGAGGCAGCCATACAATTCGTTAGAGATGGAAATTACAGTGCCATCGTTGGCTTGGGAGGAGGTAGCGTCATAGACACTGCGAAAGCAGTCGCAGTGGCACTTACTAATCCCGGCAGTCTTTCGGATTGGGTCAAACAGGGGTTCACCAACCCGCTGGGGCCACTGGTATTGATGCCAACTACAGCAGGAACAGGTAGTGAGGTCTCCAACGCAGGGGTCTTCGCTACTGCTGAATCCAAGTACGCATTGTACAGCCCTCTCATGTATCCTGACATCGCACTGGTTGACCCCGACTTCACCAGGTTAATACCTGCTCACATAACGGCCAATACCGGCATTGATGCGTTATGTCATGCCCTGGAAGCCTATGTATCACTTAAATCTACAACAATAACAGACGCACTGGCACTACAAGCTATGAAACTAATCCCCGATAACCTCAGGGCAGCATACGCCTGTGGCGACAATATGGAAGCTCGAACAAACATGTCGCTGGCAGCCTTACTGGCTGGTATGGCTTTTGGAAATGCAGGAACGGTAATCGGGCACGCCTGTGGTTATGCATATGTCTCTCCCTCTACTAAATTCCATTTTCCACACGGTTATTCCATAGCCATCACTATGCCCTACGTGCTTGAGTACAATGCCATCGCCAACATGGAAAAACATGCTACCATAGCCGCCCTGCTGGGAGAGTCTATTGAAGGGCTATCACTACGGGATGCCGCCATAAGTTCTGCAATTGCCTTCAAGAAACTGTTGGCAGACCTGGACTTCCCCTCATCAATTAAAGAAGTTGGAGTAACAAAAGACATGCTTCCTGATATAGCAAAGAATGTCTTTAAGAGCACTACCCATGTGGCACGTAACCCACGCAAAATTACCGAGGAAGCAATGGTCAAACTCTTCGAGAAAGCCTACGAGGGAAAATTGGATTGCGAATAAAAAAGGAGTGCGTTTTGGATACAAATATGAAAACATTTTCATTCTCTACTGCCAGAAAAATTATCTTTGGGCTAGGAGCTGTGAAACAGCTTAGTGAGGAATTGCAAAATCTTGGGGCTAAGAATATAGCCATCATTACCGATACGGTTATCGGTCAATCAGAAATACTGGATAAGGTAGTAACTCAACTAAGAGAAGGTGGGTTCAAATATACAGTTTGGGACAAGGCGGAGACAGAACCATCTGTTGCCGGAGGTGAAGCGGCAATAGAATTCACCAGAAAAGGCAATTTTGATGGGGTAATCGGGGTTGGCGGCGGAAGTGTCCTGGACAATGCCAAGGTATCTGCACTTTCAATTACCAATGCTGGCACACTCTCAGACTGGCTAAAAAAGACTTTCCAGAATCCCCCAGCACCGTTAGTATTAATGCCTACCACGGCGGGTACCGGCAGCGAGGTCTCCAATGCGGTTGCCTTCTCCACTCCGCAAGGTAAAGCAGTATTATTCAGCAGCCTGATGTACCCCTCCCTCGCGCTGGTAGATCCTGAATTCACCATGACCACGCCTGCTACTGTGACGGCTAACGCCGGCGTGGACACTTTTTGCAATGGAATGGAGGCTTTTGTATCGCTTAATGCCACCCCTATAACAGATGCCTTTGCACTACAGACCATGCAACTCGTAGCTGATAACCTCAGGGAAGCATATGCCTGCGGGGACAATATTGAGGCTCGAAAAAATATGTCGCTGGCAGCACTGCTGGGAGGACTTGCCTTTGGCACCGCAGGAACCGTGCTGGGACATGCCTGCGCCTATGCTTATTCTTATCCGGCAACTAGTATCCATCTGCCACACGGCTACGCAGTAGCTATTACAACACCTTATACGATGGAGTACAATGCTATTGCAAACCAAACGAAATATGCCACAATTGCCAAGATACTTGGCGAGCCTGTCGAAGAGATGTCCTTACGTGATGCCGCTTTTCAATCCGCCCTGTCTTTTAAGAAGCTGCTTTACGACCTGGATATCCCAGCATCTATAAGAACCACAGGGGTAACCAAAGATATGATTTCAACAATCGCACAAAATGTATTCCAAAGTCCGGCGCATGTTGCACGCAATCCACGCAAGGTCACCGAGAAAGGCATGGTCAGGCTATTTGAAAACGCCTACGAGGGCAAACTAGACTGCGAACAGTAACAGAACTACAATAAAATCCCTACCTGTATAAGCGGATAACTACCAGTGGCATGGTAGGTCTATTACTCAGCTAATGCTGTTTAGTTGCTTACAGCAGTGTTATTCATTTCAATAACCAGGGGTTACAAAAAGCTATCTGTCAGCGGTTTGTATTCGTATATAATACGGCAATATAATTATATATATTGCCGTATTATGGTTTATATACTACCCTAGCGCAGGTTATTAGCTATTTCTTTGTTAAACAATAAAACCTGCGTTGTCAGTCGAAATAACCTGAAAATTTGACAAAAATATCATAGTATTATATGGTATACAGCAGACGGTTGCCGTATACCATATTACTAGGCAGGAAGATATTGTTGAAATGCAAAAAATGGCTCCCGAGATGTATAGCAGTGGGTTGCTGCCGCTTGACAAGTTACTGCAAGGACTGCGCCTGGGTGACAATTTAGTCTGGCAGGTTGACCAACTTGAGGACTATCCATATTTCGCTCGCGCATTTGTCACGCAGTCAATTAGGGACGGACTTGATTGCATTTACCTGCGGTTTGCCCCACAGACAGCGATCATCGAGCCTTGTCCAGGGCTAACGATTAAAAAGATAGACCCCTCTCTTGGGTTTGACTATTTCAGTAGCGAAGTACACCGAATAATTGAAGAATGTGGGCCAAAAAGTTGTTTCGTTTTTGACAATATCTCCTCTCTGGTCAACGAGTGGGCTACCGATGAACTTCTGGCCAACTTCTTTCAGGTGACCTGCCCTTACCTTTTTGAGCTTGGTCATTTAGCCTATTTTGCTCTACGGCGCGGTCAACATGGGCATAGCACAATTAACCGTATTCGCAATACCACTCAGATACTCGTGGACGTGTATCATGTCGCTGGAAATACTTATATTCATCCGCTTAAGGTCTGGAACCGTTATTCTACACAGATGTTTTTACCACATCTGCTTAGCAATGAAGGATTGGAACCTGTTTCTCACAGCGGTGACGCAGCAATGTTACTGACTGCAGCTAGATTGCTACCAGTAGAAATTAAATCGCAGTCAATAGCACCCTGGGATGTTGTTTATCGAAACATTATGCAATACCAGGAAAATGAAACGGATTTTACCGAGGAAACTGAAGAGGCAAAAACGCTTAAAGGAAAACTCTGCCAAATGATCTTCGGTAATCACCCCAAATTAAATCAGCTTGCCGATCACTACTTGACCCTGAATGATCTACTTCAGGTAAGAGGTCGCCTTATCGGTTCCGGGCGTATCGGCGGTAAAGCGGCTGGAATGTTAATTGCCCGGCGTGTTCTAGTTGCAGATAAGGGTGATACTGACTTCGCTCAAGGACTAGAAGAGCATGATTCATTCTATATTGGCTCAGACGTATTCTTCACTTTCCTGATTAGTAACAACCTTTTCCAAATCCGGCTGGAGCTATCAAAAAAAGGCAGGCTCTCATGGGATGATTTCGTTGAAGTGGAATCACGTTTTCTAGCAGGTAAATTCTCTGAGGAAATTATGGAGCAGTTTCGAAAAATAATCGACTACTATGGACAGGCGCCTATTATTGTCCGTTCTTCAAGCCTTCTCGAGGATGGCTTTACGGATGCCTTTGCTGGAAAGTACCGAAGTGAGTTCTGCACAAACCAGGGTAGTCCTGAAGACCGGTTGAAAGCATTCATAAAAGCTGTCAAGTTGGTCTACGCCAGTGCCCTGAACCCTGATGCAATATCATATCGTCACAAACGTGGTTTTGGTGAAGGGGAAGAGCAGATGGCCATCTTAGTCCAACGTGTTTCCGGTATGCCCTATAAACACTACTTCTTCCCTATTCTGGCAGGAGTAGCTTTCTCACATAACCTCTATGCATGGACAGCCCGTATTGATCCTACGAAGGGAATGATACGTCTGGTCTATGGATTGGGTACACGTGCCGTGAATCGCGTCAGCGGGGACTACCCCAGGATGATTGCTGTAAGTCATCCACAACTCAGACCCGAGATCGGTATGGGAATAGCAAAATATTCACAGCGTTTAGTAGACGTTCTTAACCTTAAAACAAATACTTTTGAAGTTAAGCCTTTTGCCGAAATAATTGAGGGAAACAACTATCCAGCACTTCCCCTACTGACCTCTGAAATAGCGGATGGTTACTTGCGTGACTTGATTTCAACTCCACCCACCAGTTCAGGTAAGAATTTAATCCTAACGTTTAACAACCTTATAAATCAAACCAAAATGGTCAATGTAATTGGAGAAATACTAACTAAGCTGGAGAGAGCATGGGCCCAGCCGATAGATATTGAATTTACAGCATATGTTGACGATGCAAGGAAAATCAGGGTCAACTTACTACAATGCCGCTCGTTACGTGTGCACAGGTCTGCTGGTACTGAGATCAGGATTCCCAAAAACCTGCCCAAAGAACGGGTACTATTCCGTTCCAACCAGGCAATCAGCGCTGGTGTGGTCAGCGATATTAGATACATCATTTATATTGACCCCCAGAAGTATGACGAGGTAGCGACATATGAAGAGAAAAGTATGCTTGGGAGGGTAATAGGTAAGTTAAATAGCCATTTGCATGATAAAGAAAGCATGGTAATGGCAATGGGACCTGGTCGCTGGGGTAGTAGTAATATCGAACTAGGAGTGAACGTTAGCTATTCAGATATAGATGACATAGCAGTGCTGGTAGAGGTTGCCCATGAAAAAGCAGGCCATGTACCGGAAGTCTCGTACGGAACCCATTTCTTCCAGGATTTGGTGGAGGCGGAGATACTTTATCTACCTGTCTATCCTGACGATACAACCGCAGATTTTAATACCAAATTCTTTACCGACTCTCCCAATATACTGGAGGACATATTGCCAGAATTAAGCAACTTTAAGGATGTTGTTCAAGTGATTGACGTAAAAGCAGCAGCGAGCGGCGCTACAGCAAAGGTCATAGGTGACCCGCGAACCCATCGTGCTATATGTTTCCTGGAAAATAATTGATTCTGAAGAAACCAATAAATAATAGAACGGAAGATTACTATAACGATATATAGGAGAATTTGGAGTTGAAGAGAGTATATATTAAGGAAGAGGTCTGTATAGGCTGTGGGCTTTGTGAAGTCTATTGTCAGTTGCAGCATTCCCAGTCAAAAGACCTGGTAAAAGCATTTAACAGGGAAACTCCTCAACCATTGCCAAGGGTAGAGGTGGAGAGAAACGGTCCGGTTTCACTGTCATTACGCTGCCAGCAATGCCTAGATACCCCCTGTATATATGCTTGCCTGACCGGAGCTCTAAGCAGGGATACCAGCACAGGTATAGTGAATATAGACGAAGAAAAATGTATCGGTTGCGGTACCTGCGCTCTTGCCTGTCCCTTCGGAGCGATAAAACAGGACTATGAGCGAGGGAAGGCCATCAAATGCGATCTCTGCCAGGATGAAGAGATTCCAGCCTGCGTTGCCAATTGTCCTAATGAGGCTTTAGTGCTTATAGAGATTGAAGAAGAGCTATTGAATTCAAAGCCTGCCATGATATCAAGATAATACCCCGAGAATCGCAGTTTCGTTTCTCTTGAAAGAAGAAAGAGTAATTACAGAAGGTACAAGATGGTAAATAATAAGCTAACAGTAAAATATTTAATTATAGGTAACTCAGCAGGAGGTATTGGGGCGGTTGAAGCTATACGGGATATCGATAAAACCGGATCGATTGCCATGATCTCAGACGAGCCCTATCCAACGTATTCAAGGCCTCTTATCTCTGAATATCTGGCTGAGAAACGCCCGATAGATAAAATCAGTTTTCGTCCAGCGGATTTCTATAAAGTCAATAATATCCAGATAATATCCGGGAATAAAGTTGAAACACTGGATGTCGAGAAGCATACCGCAGAATTAGCTGACGGCAGGCAGATAGCCTGGGAGAAACTGCTGCTTGCTACCGGAGGAGTACCAATTGTTCCCCCTACTCCTGGAATCAGTAAGAGAGGGGTGTTCAATTTCATTACCCTTGATGATGCTAAGTTGATAGATCAGTTTCTTAATGACGCAGATGGGGTAGTTGTTATTGGGGGAGGTCTTATTGGAGTTAGCGTGACTGAAGCACTGTTGAAACGGAATGCCAGGGTGACCGTGGTGGAAATGAAAGACAGCTTGCTGAACCTTATACTTGATGAGGAAGTATCCACTATGGCCAAGGAAAAGCTGCAACTGGCAGGGGTTGAAGTTTTAACCAGTCACACCGTAGCTGAAATCAGCAATACCTCGATGAACAGGGACACTGTTAGCAGTGTAATAATGGATGATGGAAGAATAATCCTCTGTAATGCAGTGGTGGTAGCTATCGGAGTAAGGCCTCGCATTGAGCTGGCACGTAATAGCGGTATCAATATAAATCGAGGGATTGTAGTTAATCGGCAAATGGAAACCTCTCATCCCTGCATTTATGCCTGCGGTGACGCCGCAGAGTCCTATGATTTTATAAATGGAGATTACCGCCTCAGTCCTATCTGGCCTAATGCATACATGGGAGGGAGAATTGCTGGCTTTAATATGGCTGGCATTCATAATGAGTATCAGGGGGGAACCTCTATGAATTCCCTTAATTATTTCGGCCTGCGTATTGCCTCTGCAGGAACAGTGAATCCTCCAGATAACAGCTACGAGGTGCTGAAAGAAAGTAAAGGTTCTAACTATCGTAAAGTAGTAATAAAGGATGGGGTTATTGTGGGAATGATACTTACCGGTAATACCGAAAAAGCCGGCATCTATATTAACTTAATGAGAAATAAGATAAACGTGGAAGAGTTCAAGTATGTACTGGTAACAGAGGACTTTGGTCTCGCTTCCATCCCTGAGGAACTATGGCTACCACAGTTATCGTTACCTTCCTCGGCGGAAGATTACTCGATTATCACGGCCGAAGAACCCGAGGAGATACTGGCAGGGGAATAAAGGAAACATTCCAGAAGGAAACTGATGAAGAATTTGACAGAAATAAATAACAGTTATCATGATGGCAAGGTAATCGACTCCTGCTCGATATTTGGAGTAATGGATGTAACCGGTAAAAGGTTTTCTGGTGAGGGAATAACCAAGGCTATCGCCAACATGCACGACCGTGGTAACGGTCTTGGAGGTGGGTTTGCTGTTTATGGTCTTTATCCTGACTACGCCGATTATTATGCCTTTCACATTATGTACCTTAGCCGACAGGGACGACAGGAAACAGAGACCTTCCTAGAGGATAGTTTCGACCT
>JAUUZT010000056.1 GCA_030589825.1 Dehalococcoidia bacterium | reverse complement strand
TCTGTCGACGTACTCTTTCTGCCGGTGGGAGAAGTGTCAACTTTTTCCGTCAATCTAGCAGTTGAAACCGTAAGAGCCATGGAACCTCACATAGTTATCCCCATGCACTACAAAACAGAAGCGTTAAACAGGGAACTTGGAACCGTGGACACTTTTCTTAAGAAAATGGGCACAAAGGAGATAGAGGCAAAGTCCAGCATATCATTGAGTCGCTCTTCTCTACCTTCAAATACGGAGGTCGTAGTTCTCAATTACGCCTGAATTCTTTGACATGTCCCGCCAGGCACTCTACAATGACTCTTGTCATGAATCTAGCCAGGCAACTATACAAACTTCAGCAGCTCGATAGCGAGCTTCAACGGCAACGACAATACATAGATGAAATTGACCGCCAGCTGAGCGGAAACGAGGCTTTAACCAAAGCAGAAGCAAATCTTAGCTTGACAAAACAGCAGCTTACAGACATGAAAAAAAATCAGAAAAATGCTGAATGGAAGCTGGATGATATGAATGAGAGAAGCAGAGATATCAACAGTAAGTTATATACAGGAGTCGTCCATAATCCCAAAGAACTGCTGAGTTTAAAGCATGAAGCAGAAAGCCTGAAACAGAGAATCAACAAGCAGGAAGAAGGGCTACTGGAGATAATGGGACAGGTGGAGGAAGCAGAAAGGCAGGAGGGTAGCTACAATCAGGAGTTCAGCAAGTTAACACAAGGATGGCAGCAAAAGCAGAGCAGCCTTACGCAAAGTAGAGCAGAAAGTGAAAAAGAGGTTGCCAGACTGGATGAGAGCCGAGAAGAAGCATTACAACAGATAGAGCCAAGCTCTCTTAAGCTATACCAACAAGTCAGAACCATTAGAGAACAGGCTGTGGTCATAGTATATCAAGGACAATGCCAGGGGTGTCATATGGTCCTGCCTACAGGACAAAGGCAAAAAGCTAAGGCTGGAGAGATAGTCCAGTGCAGTAATTGCAGCAGAATACTTTACGTTGAATAATCTTGTATTTTGACCTTTCATCCCGCTATCTATAAACTATTATTGAGCAAGTAGATTGGGTGACCGCTTGGTACTATTTGTGCTGAGAGGAAAGTCCGAGCTCCACCGGGCAAGGTGCTGGGTAACACCCAGGAGGGGAAACCCTACGGAAAGTGCAACAGAAACATACCGCTCTGCATTGCAGAGTAAGGGTGAAATGGCGAGGTAAGAGCTCACCAGCGGCCGGGTGACCGGCCGGCTGGGCAAACCCCACCTGGAGCAAGACCGAATAGAAGGGCGATGGAAGCGCTCGGCTGAAGCCCTCGGGTTGGTCGCTTGACTCCGACGGTAACGTCGGAGCTAGATGGATGGTCACCGCCCTGTATAAGGGTACAGAACTCGGCTTATAGATCTACTTGCTCTCTTTTTTACCGTAAACGGGACTTCAGCGTTTTTTAATAACGATAGAGGCATAACCTACTACCCTGGAGAAATCGCCGGTTGTTTCTCCACTGGTGGCATACTTCAGTAACCTGGGCTTCTGCGCCTGTGTCGCTCTGGCTACCATTATCGCTACAGCTACCGGACCATAACCGCACATAGTGCAGTCTAGAGATTCCCTGCGCTGATATAATTCCCCTTCGTCAAGATTAGTAATCGCTTCAATCATGGCCATATCTTTCTCTGTAGCTATATCTTGAGGCTCGTAGTGAGAGAAGTCAGTGCTGGCAATGACCAGAGAGTTTGCGGCGTACATTGAGATAGCCTGCCCCAACTCTTGAGCTGTTTCCATGTCCTGAGCCATCATGGCTATTGGTACAATCCTTACTTTTCCGTAGAGATGTTGAAGCCAGGGCAACTGTACTTCTACGCTATGTTCATAAAGGTGAGCTGTCTCGTCTGCCTTTACTATGCCACCCATTAGCTTCTGCGCTAAATCTTCATCTACCTCCACTTCACCCAGGGGAGTGCTCCAGCTATTTTTTGCCCATATCGAAACCGGAGGCCCATACCCGGTATGATTGGGACCGATTATTATTGCGGTTTCGATTATGCCATCATCCGCAAGTTCTTTATAGGCATGAGCCGCTATCGGTCCGGAGTATAAATAACCTGCATGGGGAACAATGAGGCTTAATATTTCCCTGGGACCTTCTTTAGCTATACGAGGTAAGTCTCCCGGACCAAGCCTATGTTTATAACACCACTCTATTTGCTCTTTAAGTTCTAGTTGAGTGCCAGCATAGAATGTACCTGAAACTGATGGTTTCCTGATATGAGTGAACATAACTGATAACCAGCTTTAATTACTCTTTTCCTCTTTATCTTTATCAGGAGATTTTTCATCTGTTTCAGGAATTTCTTTGTCTTTCTTAGAGGCCTCAGCGTCTGCCACGGGAGATTCTTTATCTTTATTAGGGGGTTCCCTCAGCCATCGATGAATCTCATCCAGAGCCGGAGGGAAAATGCTGAACACCTTAATATCGCCAGCAAATTGTAATTGATGTTCCTCCTGGATAAATAGCAGGCCAACTTCATCTTCTTTGAGGGTCTCCGTTATCTGTTTGGACAGGAGTTCTGCCCTTTTCTTCGAGGTTTCAAAGTAAGAATCTGAAACCTGCTTAGTTACTTTCTGACTGATTAGTCCAGAGAAAATACATCTCTCCCAGTCAATAGTTTCCTCGAGGATCTCTTTATTTTCAAAGGCCTCAAGTACAGCATCGTTTTCACATTTACTTTTAACGACCTGGTAGCTGCCTGGGCTCAGTTTTTCCAACATTTTCAGGCCATCCTCTCCTGGCTGCACAATCGACTCATGATAAATACGATTTATGCTACCAATCTGGCCCTCTAACTTATTTAGCTGTTCCGATACCTGCTGCCAGTAGACGCTGACCTTCTTCTTATATTCCTCAGGGGCGTTCTCACTAGAGAATAAAAGAGGTACAAAATAAAGTTTCTTGCCTTTTTTGAAATCCTCCGCCGATGGTTTTTCTATCTTGCCAAGCTCTGTCATTGGTTATTAATCGTCTCCTCTTCTCTGCCCCAGTTCTGCATCATCTCTTTGATGGCTTGCGCCAACTTGGGATTATCCTTCAGCCGCTGAGTAAATACAGGGCAACTCTGTATAATCATGTTCTGACTGGAGGAGGCCATGCCTTCAATAGCATTATCCATTTCAGTTTTCGCCGCATCCGGGATATTTGTCGTCTGCATCATCATCCTGAAGTGTGCTATATCATCAGCGCTAGCCTGTATCGGAGAAACACAGTTTTTGAACCAGGGACATTCCTTGCACTTAATAATAGCTGATGCTTCATTTAGTATATCACCCATATCGTCAACCCTCCTCCTAAATTGTAGCAATATACTTTAATCAAGGGCAAATCAAGCTCACAATTCATAAAAACTATTGGAGTAAAATCATCTCCTTTATTCCCCTTTTATATTGACACCAAATCAGCCAGGAAATATTATTTACATGTTAACCTAAGAGGAGGTATCGGTTTATGGCAGTTTACGCAGAAGATATCATTGTAGATAAGAAAGACCAGCTGGAAAAAATTGAGGGTATATGCCTGGATGACGAAGTTATCCGAGCGGTTTTTGATTTAAAGGGCAGAGGCACAGGGTTTATAAGTATCACGAACAAGAGAATCATCTACTATGACAAGGAATTTCTCAAGGGTAAAAAGGCACTTGTCAGTATACCAATCGACAGGATTGCAGCAGTAGCCAGTGAGGACAACAAGGGTTTTCTAATCAAGAGCGGTTTTTTAGTCAGTGACACTTTGACTATAAGTTCGATGGGCCTTGAGCCAAAAACCTTTGAATTCCGTGGTGGCGATAAAGCGCACCAGGCACATAATATTCTCATGGAATACCTGCTAACATAGAAGAGCTATTAATGAATTTATTAAATTGAGGCAAGATGCTATTAGAGCTATCAATTGAGAATTTCGGGATAATCGGGCAGATAAAATGGCAACCGATCTCGACCTTTAATGTGCTCACCGGGGAAACAGGAGCAGGCAAGTCTCTGATAATCGACGCCATCGAAGCCCTCGCAGGCAAACGGGTAGGAGAGGAAATTATTCGTGCGGGCGCAGATTATGCGAGAGTGGAGGGAGTTATTAAGTCTGGCGAAAACCCAGCTTTAAAGAATACCCTGGCAGGCTATGGAATTGAAAGTGAAGACAGTATCGTACTAACCCGCCAGATTGATCGTGGAAATCGTGGCATTAATCGAGTAAACGGACGTGCTGTTCCTCTTCGTTTGTTACGTGAAATCGGCAGACTGTTGATAGCCATCCATGGGCAAAGCGAACACGTTTCCCTAAACGACCCCTCCGTACAGTTACTTTTACTGGATCGTTACGCTCATGGCGAAGCGCTCCATTCTGAAATTGAGTCAGCAGTGGAAATGTTTTACCAAGTAGAGAAGGAATTAGAAACAATGACCGAGGACGCGAGAGAAGCAACTCGTCGTGTGGACCTGTTGAGTTTCCAGGTTGAGGAAATAAGAAAGGCCGAATTACAGGATAATGAAGATGCAGAACTTCAGGCGGAGAGTTCCGTCCTTTCAAATATAGAAAACCTTAAGGCCTCTTCCCAAGCAGCCTATGAGGCGCTATATAGTGGAGAGCTTTCACTTCCTTCAGCCATTGACAGGCTTGGAGAGGCCATAAAGTTGCTCAAAGAGCTTGCCCTGGAAGACCCAGACACGAATAACCTGTTAAAAGACACGGAGGGAGCATCTTACCAAATCGAGGATGTATCACAGTCTCTCAGGGCATACCAGGATAAGCTTGAATATGACCCGGAACGATTGGAAAGGGTAGAGCAGCGGCTTAACCTTATCCGTGATTTAAAAAGAAAATACGGCGATTCCATCAACGATATCAATAAATACGCGGAGGGAGCCGAAGAGGAACTAAGAAAACTTGACAGCAAAGATGAAAGAAAAGCCGTGTTACAAGAAGAGGAAGCAGTACTTAGAAAAAAGATAGGCGAGTTAAGCCATCAGCTATCGACTATCCGACATAAAGCCGCAGGAAAACTATCCCAAGAGATAGAGCAGGAACTTGCTCATTTAAATATGGCACAGGTAAAATTTCAAGTGCAGTTCTCCCTGTTTGATACAGATAATAAAGTTGAGTTTCCAGATGGGCAAAGCTATTCTTTTACCAGCAGTGGTATAGACAGGGTAGATTTTTTACTGGCTACCAATCCGGGGGAAGAATTTAAATCTCTGGCTAAAATTGCCTCAACAGGAGAGGCGTCTCGCCTTATGCTGGCCATAAAAAGCGTTCTTTCGAAGGTGGATGCCACCCCGACATTAATCTTTGATGAAATAGACATCGGGGTAGGAGGCAGAAGTGGCGACGTAGTAGGACAGTTGCTTTCAACCCTGAGTAAAGACCACCAGGTTATCTGTATTACCCACCTTCCTCAAGTAGCAGTATTTGCCAATGCTCAATATACTGTCCGCAAGGACATCCACGATAAGCGTGCTATCACCACAGTTACTCCCCTTTCAGGACAGGACAGAATCGAGGAACTCTCCGCCATGCAAGGGAGCTTAAGCGAACCCGCTATGGAGAGCGCCCAGGAACTGTTAGAAAAAGCAGCAGCATGGAAAACAGCCATGCAGACAGCAGATAATTAGTCTGTAGCAGCTATTTCTTTCCCTGTGCAACATGTGCCTTTTCAAGAGCCTCTTTTGCACCTTCAATCAGGAAGTTATCCGCTGCCCCTACAGTATTAAATTTGAATCCTTTCTTGATTGCCCACCCAATGTTATCAGGACTGGTAAACATTCCTGCCAGTTTACCTATTTTAGCAGAGGCTGCCAGCACCTTATCGAAAGCTGCCAGGTATCGCGGATTATCCCAGTCCGGCGACGAGCCAAGCATACTTAAGGCAAGGTCATAGGGCCCAATATAACAGGCATCTATTCCCTTCACCGATAAAATCTCCTCCACATTATCAACAGCTTGCTGAGTCTCTATCTGAACTGCTATTAAAAGTTC
>JAUUZT010000129.1 GCA_030589825.1 Dehalococcoidia bacterium | reverse complement strand
GACGAATCTTTCTATATGCACCGTATACTTCGAGCGGTTAGAACTGGAAGTGGAGCAGTTCAACGAGAGCTGAAACATCTCACCGATGCTGGCATAATCACCCGTGAGAAGAGGGGTAGGCAGGTCTACTATCGGGCTGATAAGAAGTGCCCTGTTTTCAACGAGCTACAGAAAATTGTATGCGGGCAAAGTAGACAGAGATCAATTCTTTCGAGTGATGCACCTGCGGCTGCTATCAATATTCCAAAGGGAGAACCGGTAGCCAGAAACAGAAATGTAACGGTGCCGAAAGCCAGGATTGCCGAATTCTGCCAGCGGAATCATATCTGTGCCTTGTATCTTTTCGGCTCGGTATTACGAGATGATTTTCGTCCTGAAAGCGATATAGACATACTGCTAGAATTTGAGCCAGGGCATGTTCCAGGCTTTTTCAGTGTATTTGATATGGAACACGAGCTGTCTCGTATATTGGGAGGGCGTAAGATAGATATCAGGACAGTAAAAGACATTAGCCAGTATTTCAGGGAAGAGATATTTTCTAATGCGGAGCTGCATTATGCGCAGAAGTGATCTGATTCGCTTGCGCCATATTGTGGATACTATTCATGAGGCGATTGCTTTCTTGCAGGGAAGCTCATATGACCAACTGTATTCAGATAGAATGCTTAACCTCTCGCTTGTCAGGCTTCTGGAAATTATTGGAGAGACTGCTCATGGTGTGTCACGAGATTTCCGTAGCAGTTATCCGGAGATTGCCTGGAGTAAAATGGCGGGAATGCGTGACCGCCTTGCCCAGGGGTACTTTGATATTGATTTGGAGGTGGTGTGGCAGACAGTAACCGCTGAACTGCCGCCATTGCTTGTCCAACTTGAACACATTATTTCAGAAGAGGAGTAGCTCCATCACTCATTATTGCGAGGTACGCTCGTTACGAAGCAATCTGGGATGAATGGTGGTTGTTTAGTCGTCCTCCCACCTGTATGGATTAGTTTTCGCCTTTAATTTCTCCAGTCCACAGTTGAAACAGATTCCGTTGTGGCAGCATATCGTCTCACCACACTGGGGACATTTCCACCTGTCAGTTTCCCTCTCAAGCAGTCTGCTGATACCGTGTTCCCTGATGAATTCGAGATTTTCAATCATGCTCATCCTGAACTTTTTGCGGTAACTGGCATCGAGCCGCTTGAGTTTATCACAGGGGAAGTCGGGGCACTCGTAGCAGTATTTCACCCTGCCTTCCATTAGCAGCGTGCAGTGCTTTTTCAAGAATGAGCAAAGTTTATTTCTGGGCCTGCAACCTTTGCAATAAGGCATCCTTATCCCCTTGTTTTTAACGTCGTTGACGAAGGCAAGGTAGCCGCTGCAAACAGCGCAATTCATTCCACAGGGGGCAATTAAATCTTCGTTCATTTCAGTACACCAGAATATATATGAGTAAAATGGAAACGGTCAACAAAGCGGTGGGAAATTTTATCGAAAATTGGAAAGGATATGATGAAATGTTCAGGATTTGATATAGAATCTGGTGAAAGGGAATAAATATAGAAGGAAACGCCAGCCTTGCGGATAAAGGCTTTCAGGTGAAGCTGATAGGAAAATAGTGTCATTGTTAACAAATACAAAGACTATATTGCAAATGTTGTGTTAAAGTATAAGTGCGCAGGTGATACTGTGAGAGCAGGGAAATAAGGTATAATTGGTAGGAAGGATAAAGGTTTTATTTGGAAGAGGAACGCTCAATGGCTGCAAAAAAGATATTGGTTATCGAGGATAATGCGATTAACCTGCGAATGGTTAGCTATGCCCTGACGAAGAAGGGCTACAATGTTATCACGGCAACAAATGGACTGGTCGGATATAAAATGATTGATGAACAGCATCCTGACCTGGTGATACTGGACATAATGTTACCGGGGCTTGATGGCTATGATATCTGTGAGCGGGTACGGATGAATCCCGAAACGGAGAAAATACCGATAATAATGACCTCTGGTAAAACGCTCCAGGAGGATAAAGATATTGGTATGAGAATGGGAGCAAGCGTTTACCTGACCAAGCCGGTACCGCCATCTGAGATGTTATCCAACGTGAAATCGTTACTTGGTGAGGAGTGAAAGCTCAGCAGGTGAGGTTATTATGACAAAAAGTAAAAATCGTCTGATTGAAGCGGGCCTGGAAAAGGTAATCCTGGAAATGGGAATGCTCAGCGACGAGCAGATGAAGCAGGCGAAAAAGCTGGCTACGGAACAAAAGAAAAGCGTTGAGCAAATAGTTATACAGGAGAAACTGTTAACTCGTAACGACCTGGTAACAGCAACCAGTGTAAAGCTCAATGTACCGCTAATCAATCTTAACCGCCATAAAATCTATCCGGAAGCAATAAAGCTTATTCCTGAGAATATGGCTCGCAGGTACAACGTCCTTCCAATGGAGATAATTGGTAGTACCTTGACCGTGGTGATGGAAGATATTATCAATATTGGCGCTATCGATGACCTGGCTGCCATATCCAATATGCGTATAAAGACTGTTATGGCTTTACCGGATGATATTCGAGCGGCTATCAATCGTTATTACACGATGGCACAGGATACCGAATCCAGCATAGAGTTGCAGGAAGAAGAGGAGCAACCTCAAGAGGAGGCGCCTGTTATTCCGGGTGTAGATTCGCCGGCATCACGTCAGCTTAAGAAGATTATCCAGCAGGCGGTGCGGGCGGGTGCCTCTGATATTCATATTGTGCCACATGAGGACAGGCTGCAAATACGATGTCGTATTGATGGGGTGTTGCAGGATACTGCTGTGATGCCACGACAGCTAAGCGCTCCTCTCGTTTCCCGTCTGAAGATAATCGCCGGGATGAATATCGCTGAACGACGGAGATCGCAGGATGGACAATGTATGGTTAAAGTAGATGGGAGGGATGTAGATATACGGGTTGGCTGTGCAAATACAATACATGGGGAAATGGCAGTGTTGCGTCTGCTGTCACGCTCTGCTTCCCTTCTGAAACTGTCAAAGCTTGGATTACGACCTGAAATCATTGAAAAGTTTAAGCAGGTGCTACAGCTTCCTTTTGGGATGATACTTGTTGGTGGCCCTACCGGAGCGGGAAAGACGACCACGCTTTATGCCGCTATCAACGAACTGGACCGGCAGCAGAATAATATTATGACCATCGAAGATCCCGTTGAGTATCGCATGGAAGGAATAAACCAGTTCCCTGTGGTTGCTAAAGCCGATGTTAATTTTGCCAGCAGTCTCAGGGCGTTTATGCGCATGGACCCTGATATTATACTGGTGGGAGAGATACGGGATGCGGAGACGGCTCGTGTTGCCACGCAGGCAGCACTTACCGGGCACCTGGTACTTTCCACTATCCATGCAAATGATGCGGTGGGAGTGGTCTTTCGGTTAACAGACCTGGGGGTCGAACCGTTTTTACTAAATTCGGTAATGGCTGCAGCGGTTTCGCAGCGGATGGCAAGGCGAATCTGCCCCGGTTGCCGAACTACCTATCAGCCTTCTGACGAGGAACTGGCTTTTTATCGGGAGGAAATGGAAGAACTGCCGGAGCATTTTTATCATGGTCGTGGTTGTTCATTATGCAGTGAAACTGGTTATGTCGGGAGGATTGGTATTTTTGAACTGCTTACTCCATCTGAGGAGATAAAACGGATGGTGAGAAGTAATACCACTGCATCCCAGGTACACGAACAGGCGGTAAAAGAAGGCATGTTAACCATGCGCAGTGATGGGATGCTGAAAGTAAAAGATGGATTGACCACGATTTCGGAGGTGCTCCGCACCGCCTATTCACTTACCGACCGGCCCATCGGATAGCCTTTCCCTGTATCCGACTATTCCTTTTGTCATTTTTGCAAAAGAAGAAGCAAATTTATTGAATG
>JAUUZT010000162.1 GCA_030589825.1 Dehalococcoidia bacterium | reverse complement strand
ACGCTGATTGTATCCAATCCCTGTGCAGCACATATCTGATTGGCTACGGAGATGGCTTTTAAGTCACTAATACAACAAAGAGAGCCAAAAGCACCTATGGTTTCATATTCGGGCCCGCCGTATGCAGGGTCCACATTGTATGGAGGGCCAACTTTTACTACCCGTTTACATCTAACGGGACAGGCATAGCAGGTATCTGCCTCGGTGAGTATGGTTTCCGCCATTCTCTGCCCGGATATCTCTGACCACCCTTCAAATTGACCTTCATTGAAATTGCGAGTAGGTAATATGCCTGCCTCATTCAAAGATGGCAACCCCCCGGCGGTGCCGAAGTCATGATATCTGCCAATGAGAGACATATAGTTATCAGACAACCATTTGGCTATCTCGCGGACTCCGCCCTTATCAACAACAGGCACTGCATTGTGGCCACGAACAGCAATAGCCTTCAGGTTTTTAGAACCCATAACCGCTCCATGACCATTACGGCCATAGAAATGTGTCAGGTCATTGACGATATTGGCAACGCGAATAAGTTTCTCTCCAGCCGGGCCAATCTGCGCAACACGCACCTTTGTATCATCCAATTCCTTCTGGATTTGTAGTTCTGCATCCTTTGTTTCCTGCCCCCAAAGATGAGTGGCATCCAGTATCTTCACCTCATCATCATTAATCCAGAGATAAACCGGTTTTTCAGCTTTTCCTTCAATAATTATGGCATCCCAACCAGCCTTTTTTAGCTCTGCCGGCCAGAAACCGCCTCCTTGAGAATCACCCCAGCCGTTGGTTAGAGGAGACTTGGAACCTACCGCACTACGTCCACAACCTCCACATGAGACACCCGTGATTACTCCCGCTGAAAAGATGAGCTTATTGTCCGGCCCCAGAGGGTCAATGCCAGGCTTCAATTCCTTGAGAAGATAATAGCCTATGAGCGCAGTTCCGCCGAAGTATCGGCGATAGAACTTATCGCCAGGCTTTTCGACAGAGATATCACCATTAGACAAGTTCACCCTTAAAATTTTACCAGTGTAACCACCATACATTTTTTGTTCAGCCACGATTTCTGCTCCTCCTACTTTATAGAAATATATATCCAGTAAAGTTAGTTATCAACAATATCAAGCAATTAATTTTAACATGAGTTAATCAGAAGTACATAAGCACATGCCCGTAACCATCCAGAAACCCATGACAGAGCACTACCAGAAATAAACAGTTACAGTCCCAGTTCCCGAAAAAAATGGTGGCTATTCTCTACTCAGCAGATACACCGGCTAATTCATCAAGGATTGCTTTCAATGCCTCAAGTTCCCTGCCATAACCAGCCCAATCCCCATCCTTAAGGAATTCCTGGGCATTGCTGTAGTGCACTTGTGCCTGAGAGATTAAAGCGACCACATCAGCCGTTGTTTCCCCGGGCTCCTCCGGTTCTGCAGGTTCCTCACCAGGCTCTGTTGGGAATGCTTCTGTCCCAAATATCGCCATAAGGCTCTCCCCTAACGTACGTTCCATGGCAATCTTGTCTCCGGCGGCTACGATAACACGTTTCAATTCAGGAAGCCCTCCTGACTCCGCCTGGAGAAATACCGGTTCTACAAAGAGATTGGAGGAACCCAATGGTATCATTAACAGGTTCCCACGTATAACGCGAGAGCCACCACGTCCCCAGAGGGCAAGCTGTTCAGTGATAGTGATATCCTGTTGAATTCGATTCTCTATCTGGCTCGGGCCATATACCAACTTATCTTTGGGGAAGACGTAGGCAAGCAATTTTCCGTAATTCTCTCCATCGCAACGAGCGGCCAACCAGCCAACCGTATTATTCTTATTGACAGGCGTAAACGGGAGGATAAGAAGGAACTCCTCTTTGTCCTCTTCAGGCAAATGCATAGTAGCGTAATAAGGTTGCATTATTTGTTCTGCCCCGGAATATACCTCTTTAGGAAAAGTCCATAAATCTTCTTTATTGTAGAATACCTGGGCATCTTGCATGTGGTAGTTCTGATACATCCTGGACTGGATAGTAAACATCCCTTCAGGATAACGAATATGCTGGCGTAACGCCTCAGGCATCTGTTCCGCAGATACAAAAAGTTCAGGAAATATCTCCTGATAGGTCTTGATCAAGGCATCATCAGGGTCTGAAATATAGAAGGTAACATCACCTTCATACGCATTGATGACCGCTTTTACACTATTACGAATATAATTAACATTACCTTCAAAAGGCTCAGAATAGGGATAGTTAGTGGTAGTAGTATAGGCATCCTGTATCCAAGACAGTCGTCCTTCCACAATTACCATATAAGGATCACCATCCAGTTGTAGAAACGGTGCCAGATGCTTTACTCTCTCATTGATATTCCGATAATACAGAATCCGGCTGTCAGCAGTCATCTCAGAGCTAATGAGTATATTAAAATCGTTTAACTGCCAGGCATAAATAGCCCGCTGGAGCAGACCACTAATACCGACACCCCCTTCTCCCTGCCATTCCCCATAGATGTTGCTGTCTCCCATTGGATAATCGAATTCCTGAGTATTCGTATTCACAATGACATAATCATTGGTTTTTTCTCCAAAGTAAATCTGTGGTACGTCTATTGGAATATCCCCAACAGGAGGAATATCTTTTATTGTTAAGATAGGTAAACCCTCAGGGCTTATTTCATTAACAGGGCTTAAGGCAACTCCATAGCCATGAGTAAACTGCAATCGTCGATTAACCCATGTTTGCGCCTCACCAGCCAATTTCTCCGCTGATAATTCCCTTGCTGATAGCATAACCTGTTGATAAGTGTCATCCATATAATACCGGTCGACATCGACATCATTAAAATCATAGTAGAGTCGTATGGCCTGAATTTGATTATAAGTATCTATTAGAGTTCGATGGTCCCAGAGTCTTATATTATTAATCGTAACTTCATTTTCTGCAATATCTGAACTAGTTGGCATTTCCTCCGCAGGGAACGATTGTTCTTCAATACGATTTAAAGCAAAAGCCTCACGAGTAGCCTGGATATTGTATTCGATGTACGGTTTCTCCAAAGCGAACTCATTGGGCTGCACCTGAAAACGCTGCATCAGGCTGGGGACAACACTCCCTGCTATAATGCTAATCACTACCCATATAACAATGCCGTAGGTCAGCAAACGACGTTTGCGTTTTATAAAAGCAGCTATCAATATTCCGGTGAATACCAGCACTACAACTATAAGTATCCATTGTGCCGGCAGTTGAGCATGAATATCGGTATAACTGGCTCCGAAGGCTACCCCTCGTTCCGAGAATACCAAATCCCAGATATCAAGCCAGTAACCCCAGGCGAAAGTGCCCAGCACGATGGCAATCAGGCTACAGGCATGAACCAATACCGACCTGGCATAGTCGAACTTCATTCGCTGTCCCATATAGCCAAGAAAATATATGGCACCACTACCAAGCAGGGTTATTATAAAAGCCCCCTGTATCCAGCTCTTCAGTACCTGCAGGAATGGTAATGAAAAGACGTAGAAGCTT
>JAUUZT010000021.1 GCA_030589825.1 Dehalococcoidia bacterium | reverse complement strand
GGAAATGGAGGCTCTAGTTATAGAAACCAGACAACATGGAGATAGTGTTGGTGGTGTTATTAAAGGCATGGCAATTAACATTCCTGTCGGTCTTGGCGAGCCAGTGTTCGATACACTTGAAGGGGAATTAGCTAAAGCGTTATTTGCTATACCTGCTGTCAAGGGAGTGGAATTTGGTTCGGGGTTTATTTCAGCTCGTAGTGAAGGGAGTGAAAATAATGATCCGTTTATTATTAAAGACGGTAAAGTGTTTACTGATACTAACAACTCTGGTGGTATTCTCGGAGGAATAAGCAATGGCATGCCTCTGGAACTTAGAGTTGCTATAAAACCTACCGCTTCTATATCAATGAAACAACAGATGGTGGATATAGAGAAAATGAAGATAGTAGATATTGGAGTAAAAGGCAGGCATGATACTTGTATAGTGCCGAGAGCTGTAGTTGTGGTAGAGGCAATGATGTCAATAACTTTATGTGATTTATCAATTAGAGATGGATTGATACCGAGGGTAATAAAATGAGTTTAGAAGAATTAAGAAATAAAATAGATAAGATAGATACTGAAATGGTTGAACTTATTGCAAAAAGGGTGAGAATTGCTGAGCAAATAGGAGATGAAAAAAAACAACTTGGGGAATTAGTTAAGGATAATAACAGGGAAACAGTGGTATTTAGAAAAGTGAGAGAGGCTGCGCTGGCAAGAAAGATAAACTCCAATAATGTAGAGAATATATATAAACAGATTATTCAAACGTGTAGAAGTGTTCAGCAAACTAGTAGCGTAGCTTTTCAAGGTGAACTTGGAGCATATAGTGAAGAAGCAGCATTCAATTATTTTGGGTCTTCAGTTACAATAAATCCATATGAGAGCTTTGAGAAAGTTTTTAAAGCTGTTGAAAAAGGTGAAGTAGAGTTTGGGATTGTTCCTGTTGAAAATTCATTAGAAGGAAGTATAAGTCAAGTATATGACTTGTTACTGGATTCGCCACTACGGGTTTGTGGCGAAGTAAAGCTTAGGGTTGTTCATTGTCTGATAGCTAATCCAGTTACACAATTGGGTTCTGTAAAAAAAGTATTTTCTCATCCTCAAGCGCTTGGACAGTGCCGTACTTTCTTAAGACATCTGAATTGTGAATTAACTCCAACATATGATACTGCGGGAAGCGTAAAGTTAATTAAAGAGCAAGGATTAGAAGGAAGTGCAGCTATTGCAAGTGCCAGAGCTGCCGAACTATATGAGATGAATATAATTGCAAGAGATATAGAGGATAACCCAAATAATTACACAAGATTTTTTGTATTGTCTAAAAGTGATGCTTTGCCAACGGGAATTAATAAGGCATCAATTGTGTTTTCGGTGAAACATGAACCGGGAGCGCTTTATAACTCACTTAAGGAACTTGCGTTACGAAATATTAACTTGACAAAAATTGAGTCCAGGCCTACAAGACAAAAACCATGGGAGTATAATTTTTATTTGGATTGTGAAGGTTATCGCGATGAGGAAGAGTTAAGAGATGCGTTAGGGAGTCTTGAAAGTAATTCAATATTCGTAAAATTGTTGGGATCGTACCAAAAGGCAAAACAAGAACTATGGGCAAAGCATTAAAAATAGCAATAATAGGAGGAGCTGGCAAGATGGGGCAATGGTTTGCCAGATTGTTTTTGGAAGATGGTATGGAGGTAGCGATAAGCGATAGCAGGAATGAACAGATTCGTAATGAGAAAATTACACTGGTAGGTGATTTACGGAATAATGCAGAGGCGATAAAAAATGCTGATGTTGTGCTAATGTCTGTACCAATTGATAATTTTGAAGTGGCTATTAAAGAGGTATCCAGCCATGTACAATCTGGCCAAGTAGTTGTTGATATAAGTTCTATAAAAGCTCGCCCTATTGAGCTAATGCATAAATATATTACAAAAGGATTGGTTCTAGGAGTGCACCCAATGTTTGGGCCTGGTGCTGTAGATCTTGTAAATAGAAATATTATTATTACTCCTACAAGTAGTGCGGAAAAAGATCTTGCTCAACGTGTTGAATACTTCTTTAAAAAAAAAGGGGCACACGTTTTTCAGATTCCTCCTGACGAACATGATGAATTAATGTCCATAGTTTTAGGATTGCCTTCTTTTATTGCTATTGTCTCTGCTGACACTTTATTGAGTCTCAATAGGTTGCAAAAGACGAGAGATATTAGTGGCAGCACATATAAATTATTGCTAATGCTAACAGAAAGTATTGTTACAAAGGATGCTAACCTCTATGCATCTTTACAAATGGTACTACCTAATATAGCGGAATATGAAAATGTATTTCTGACTAAAGTAGAGACCTGGTTGGAAATGGTTAAGAACCAAGATAAAATAAAATTTCTTGATAGCCTTCATGTTCTCGAAAATGATTTCAAAAGGGAAAACCCAAATTATGCTGATGCTTACGAAAACATGTACAGGATAATAGACATATTATGACTAAATAGTACCTGTCATACTTATATCTAGCCTTTATTTTTTCTTATAGTCAGGGCACCATACGGCGTTGGGACGTTCAGGTCGATGACAGGAACTTCGCCAATTCCATTTACAATTATCACAGAGAATGGTATTTATGCCGAGCATATGCTTCAGCTTAAGTTTGATCTTGTATAACTGGTTTGGCTCTTTTGTAATCATGTATAGAAATTATAGAGCTATGTGTTATGAAATACAACAAAATATTAGTATGTAATGCCTAATTATCCGCTATCGAAATTTGGTAACTTTTGTTCCTGAATATATTTATACGATTAATAGAGGGTGGGGGTTATAAATCCTTAGAAAGTGACGATAGAAATTCAGCGTTGGTCTTTGTCTTACCCAATCTGTTTAATACTCTTAGTGTAGCTTCATTAGAATTTGAGGAATTCTCCGTTAGCATATTAACTATTCGTCTTAATAACCAAGTTTGTTTTACAGTTTCCTCGCTCAGCATAAGCTCTTCTCTTCTTGTGCTGCTGGGTATGATATCTATTGCTGGGAATAGTCTCTTCTCAGCAAGCTTTCTGTTTAGATGAAGTTCCATATTACCTGTTCCTTTGAACTCTTCATATATAAGATCATCCATACGACTGCCTGTGTCGAGAAGGCAAGTAGCTATAATAGTTAGACTACCGCCCTCTTCAATATTACGAGCGGCTCCAAAGAATCGTTTGGGAGGATGCAACGCTGCTGAGTCAATACCACCAGATAATGTGCGCCCACTGCCAGGTGAGGCCAAGTTATAAGCTCTGGTAAGTCGTGTAATACCATCAAGCAGGAGTACTACATCCTTTCCCATTTCAACCATTCTCTTAGCCCTCTCTAGTGTTAGTTCAGCAACCCTGGTTTGATTTTCTACTGGTTCATCAAATGTTGCGGCTATTACTTCAGCCTTGACCGACCTTTTCATGTCGGTGACTTCCTCTGGCCTTTCTCCAATGAGACAAATAATAAGGTGGATGTCATTGTAATTGGTCATAATAGCGGTGGCAATTTTCTTTAGTATCTCTGTCTTACCCGCTTTTGGTGGTGATACTAATAAGGCTCTTTGACCTCTTCCTATTGGTGATACAATATTGATAAGGCGAGTTGATAGCTCCTCCGGAACCGTTTCAATATTTATCATGGTATCAGGGAATGTTGGTGTAAGAGAATTAAAATTAATACGCTGTTTAGCTTGTTCAGGGTCAAGTTCATTCACTGTTTCTACACGTAGTAAACCATAATATTTCTCATTTTCCTTAGGAGATCTGGCCTGACCGCTGATTTGATCTCCGTTCCTTAAATTGAAACGTCGAATTTGTGAGTTTGAAACGTAAACGTCGTTAATACTACGAAGTAAATTATCCTGACGTAAAAAACCATATCCTTCGGGCATAATTTCAAGTATGCCACTAAGAAACAAATTTCCCTCGCGTTCAGCTTGAGACTTAAGAATCTGAAATATAAGTTCTGATTTTCTTAGTGATGAATATCCAGTTAATTTCTGCTCTTTAGCAATAGTTTCTAGTTCGTCACAAGTTTTATTTCCCAGTTGTGCTACGGTTATCATGATGATTTTCCTTTATTTACCTTCTGCAATATAGAAGGTATCCTTTGTAGTTATTTAATACACATAATCTATGGATTAACGTTGATTATTGCTAATTTTGGGTAGAATCGAATAACTTAACTATGCTAGTACTTAAATATTAAGCAATAATATAAATATTAAAATTTGTTTTCTGTGGAACAAGAATGCTGATACTTGACAATTCTAGTAAGAGACAATAACTGATATTAGCCTATAATAAGAGATATGTCAATTTATCTCTTTTATAATAATATTTTACATATATGTTCAATCAATCACTATTATCTCTAAATATTATTTTATAGGTAATATAGTTTGAGAGCCCTCAATAAGAGTCTTCTTGGCTTGACCAATAAAAGCTACGAATAATGGATGAGGATCATTTGGATGGGATTTGAACTCAGGATGAAACTGGCACGATAGCATCCAAGGGTGATTTTGAAGTTCTACAATCTCTACAAGCTTGTCATCAGGAGATAACCCACTTAGTACCATTCCTGCATTTTGTAATTGTTGTCGAAAGTTATTATTGAATTCAAACCGATGACGATGCCGTTCATAAACCATATCTTTACCATATGCTTCTGCAGCTTTTGTAGCTTGCATAAGTTTGCATGGATAAGTGCCCAAACGCATGGTTCCTCCCTTTTGGTCGACTGCTTTTTGTTCTGGAAGCAGGTCTATAACAGGATAAGGAGTCTCTGGGTCAAATTCAGTTGAGTTAGCATTTTGACTGCCAAATACGTATCTACTGAATTCAATAACCATAGTATGCAGACCCAGACAAAGTCCGAAGTAAGGTATCTTATTTTCCCTTGCAAATTTTGCAGCTTTAACCATGCCTTCGATTCCTCGGCTCCCGAAACCACCAGGAAGTATTATCCCCTGAACCTGTCTCAGCCTTTCATCCTGCTCTTCCTGTATATCTTCTGAGCTAATCCATTCAATATGTAATATGCAGTTATGTGCCAGTGCTGCATGACATAAAGCTTCACGTACTGAGTAATAGGCATCTCGTAATCCAACATATTTACCAACCAAACCAATAGTTAGTTTATCTTTTGGTGTTTGAAGGTTATAAACCATTTTTCGCCATGCCTCAAGATTGGTCTTCTGTGATAGTAGATGAAAACGATTGATTATCAAGTCACCCAAACCGGAATCCTCTAGTAAAAGAGGTACTTCGTAGATAGTGCTACTAGTAACGAGAGGGATGACAGCGTCTTTTGCAACGTCACAAAATAGTGAAATTTTGTCTTTTATTTCCTGAGAAACCTCTCTATCGCTACGACATAGAATAAAATCTGGTTGTATACCTATACGTCTCAATTCCTTAACACTATGTTGTGTAGGTTTGGTCTTTAGTTCCTCGGTAGCGGCTATGTAAGGGAGGAAAGTAACATGGACATAAAGAACATTATCATGTCCTTCATCGTTTCTCATTTGCCGGATAGCTTCTAGGAATGGCTCACCTTCGATGTCGCCAACAGTACCGCCAACTTCAACTATAAGAACATCAGGGTTGGATATCGTAGCGGCGTTTCTAATACGCCTTTTAATCTCATTTGTTACATGAGGAACTACTTGTATAGTTCCTCCCAGGAAATCTCCTTTTCTTTCTTGTCTAATAACAGAGGAATAGACTTGTCCAGAGGTGACATTTGATGCTTTAGTCAGTTCTATGTTTATGAAACGTTCATAATGTCCTAAGTCGAGGTCAGTTTCTGCGCCATCTTGTGTAACGAATACTTCACCATGCTGGTAAGGTGACATTGTTCCTGGATCAACATTGAGATACGGGTCAAGTTTTTGTACTGAAATAGTTAGGTTACGACTTTTCAGAATTCTTCCAATGGAAGCTACTGATATTCCCTTGCCTACGGAGCTAACTACACCACCTGTAACAAAAATGTATTTAGTCATATTTTGCAATAACTGAGATGTATAATAGATTTAACTATGGTTGTGACAAACATCAATAGAATTGAAAGTACTATCTCATTGTAAAAGCCTGTTGTTTGCTTGTCAAGGTTTGTTTTATTAACGATTTTAAACATAAATATATTCTATTGCTCTGCAATGATATTATTCAGCTTAATACAACAGTTATTCATTAATATCAATAAACTTATGTTATAGTAAATAGTTTGCTTTTGAAAACCCTAGCATATATTAACTGGATAACAAAGGCAGAATTAAAGGTCCTTCAGGAATAACAGTAATTTCAGAATCATCTCCCAGAATAGAAAATGCTTTTTTCAAACCCATATCAATTGTATTAACAGGTACTATCATCATATCTCTAAGTACTTGATCCTCAAGCTCTGAAACCATAAATATATCGTTTCGTAATTGTATAACAGCTAGCACCTGGTTTTGCCATTGAACACCAATTGGTTGATCACGCTTAATTTTTTGTAGCACCTCAATTGGTCGAGTAACTGATGCGTGTAATTCCCTGAAGGATTCTGGTCCAATACCTGTATCGCAAGCAGAAGCAATTATTACAATTCCTCCATCACGAGTTACCTTTGAAGCAGTATACATTCCTTTACAACTTTGATAAAGATCAAGATCAAGGGGTGCTCCGCTATTAGTGGTGATAGTAATATCAGATTTGTGATTTACATTTACTCCTGCTATTTCTCTTGATAAATCACAGCCTTTTTTATGTGCCTTGACAGGGTCTCCTGCTACCACATGGGTAATCTCTCTACGCTTATTTAGTAAAACATTAACGATGAAGTCTAACTTGGCCATCTTTGCTTGTTCTAGTAGGTCTGCATGAAGGAGGTTTCCTTCTAGAATTCCATCTCTTGTATAAGGATGTTCTATCATATTGTAACTATGGTTTTTATATGCAGACCTTACGCTGAACACACCTGGGGCAATACTTTTTCTGCCACCTGAGAAGCCAGCAAAAAAATGTGGTTCAATAAAACCTGTGCTTATACGAAAATCCGCTTCAATTACTCTTTTGTTGATGTCGACAGGAGTACCTCTGGAAGTAGTACCAATGTAGGTAGTATCGTTTATATCATGATTAATAACATTATAGTTTTCTACTATTTTTTGTCCCAATAATCTAATTAACTCAGGTTTCTCCAGTGGTGGATGTAAACCAAGCGCTATTATTATTGTTATATCCTCTTTTGATACATTGTGTTCTAGCTCAGCTAGTATTGGGGGTAGCAATCTATCATCCGGACATGGCCTTGTATTATCTGTTACTAGAACAACAACCTTATCATTTTTATTTACTCGATCAAGTAGAGGAAGAGATGCTATTGGAGATCTCAAACTGGCAGTTATTGCTTCTGCTTCATTGGTAAGGCCTTCAACATGTTTAGTATTTAAAATTAACTTTAAATTATTTGTGGGTATATGCGCTTTAATGTATGAATCCCCATAGGGTAATTCCAGCTCCTCATATTTCATAGGATGGCGACTCCAGGATTCAGGATATTGTTGGGGTCGAAGACATTTTTTATTCCTCTCATCAATTCCCATGGCTTGGTTTCAAGACAAAGGTCAAGTTCAGATATACGGATTACCCCGATTCCATGTTCTCCTGTTATAACACCACCAAGTTTGATAGCTTCTTTATATATTTCACGTTTCACCTCTCTTACTTTTCCTTTGTCTCTCAGGTCATTCATTAAATGAGGGTGAAAGTTACCATCGCCTGCATGCCCGTACATAGGTATAGTAGTATCAAAATACCTGGCGATATCATCTACTCTATCCATTATTACACCAACGCTGTTTGGAGGAACTGTAACATCTAGAATGTCTGCTGTCTTATCTTTCATTGCTGAATATATCTCACTCCTCATCTTTAGAATGGCAGACTGCTCATCCTTTCTCTCAGCAATTAAAATATCAGTTGACTTGCATTCGGTACATATATTAGATACCTGTTCCGCTTGTAGATATACCTCATCATCATTTGCTCCGGTTAAAATTACCATAAGATAGGCAATCCCCTGAGTTGCCGGCCATTGCATCCCAAGGTATTCAGCAGAGGTTTCAATCACTGTTCGATCCATATATTCAATAGCCAGTGGCATTACTCCACTACGTAGTATCATCGGTACGCTTTCCATTGCATTGTGGCGATTATCATAAGTAATTATCATAGTACCGCTACTGCTTACTTTTGGATATAGACGGAAAATTACTTTACTGATTACACCCAATATTCCCTCACTGTGTATAATTAGTTGCAAAAGATCAAGGCCTTGGTTATTTTTTAGCAGTTTTCCGCCTAAATTTACTATTTCACCATTGGGAAGTATGACTTCTAGCCCTTTTACGTAATTCCTGATAACCCCGTATTTAACTGCTCTTGCTCCACCAGCGTTGCACGCTACAAGTCCTCCAACTTGCGCCCCTTCATCTCCAGGATGAGGGGGGAAAAATAATCCCGCATCTTCTACAGCTTTAAGCATTTTTTCAAGTGTGACACCTGCTTCAACAACCACCATTAGATTATCTTTGTCTACCTCTATAACTTTATCGAGACGTTCCATAGAGAGAACGGTACTATCTATAATAGGCATGGCTCCTGCACATAAACCAGTACCACCACCACGAATAAATACTGGAGACTTATCTTTATTAGCCAGCTTTAATATAGCAGAAATTTCCTGGCTATTAGCTGGCTTTACTACAATAACATTCTCCGCTGGCTTTGGCCTTACTGCAGGTGCTGTCTCATCAACCAGATAAGATTCCATCTGGTCGCGCTTTGTTATTACCCAATCATTGCCAACGATATCTCGTAAATTATTTATATTCATAATTTGGTTTAGTTATTAGTGGTATCTTCTAAGTTGTGTATATTCAGTTTAGGACGGGAAAACACGCTTTGGGTTCAATATCCCTTTCGGGTCAACTGCTTTCTTGATTTTATTCATAACTTCCCATATTGTTGGATCTGGCCATAGTGCACAGTTATGTAGTCTGG